>JASHTR010000403.1 GCA_030040455.1 Terriglobia bacterium
ACGCTTACCTTCATGATCGGCGGTGACCGTCCTGTCTTTGATCGCGTTCGTCCCTACTTCGAGGCGATGGGTAAGTTGCTTTACTACTGCGGCGGACACGGCATGGGGCTGCGGGCTAAGCTGGCGCAGAATCTGATCCTGGGCAATTTGCTCCAAGCGTTCAACGAAGGGATGGTCTTGAGCGTAAAAGCCGGCGTTGATGCCGATCTGATGCTCGACATCCTGAACAATAGCGCGGCTCGATCGGTATTTATATCAGCGAAGGCCCCGGCGGCAATTCGTCGCGACTTCTCCACGCATTTCTCAGTGAAATGGATGGAAAAAGATATGGGGCTGATGTTGGACCTGGCGGGCGAAATTGGCGTGCCGCTGCCTCTCACGGCGCTGTCCCAGCAGATGCTGCGCGCTGCCATCGCCAAAGGATACGGCGATGACGACATCTGCGGATCCATCCGTGTCTTGGAAGAGTTAGCAGAGTGCCAGGTGGGTCCTCGCGCCGCTCCAGTCGAAACTTGACAACGAAATCAGCAATAAGGGGATCGGGGCCATGCCGGCAATTCTTCGTTGGGTTGGGCTTGTTTCCCTCGCCGCGGGAATGGAAGGGATGTCTGGGATTTGGGACTCCTCTCCGGCTACCCCCTACCGGTCAAAGGTGTTTCCACGAACATTCCGTTCATCACGGGAGGCGGTTGTTTCTAGTCCAATGACATTATTCTTGATGGAAAAGAACTCCCTTTTACCCTGGGAGGCAGTAAGGAGGGTTAAAATGTCTCGATACATTATTTTGTAACTGTTCTGTTGATATTGGCTCTGTTCGCTTCTCCGGTCCGCGGTAAGATCGGACAGGCGAATCTTCGAGGAACCGTGACGGATAGCCCCGGAGCTGTCATTCCGAATGCCCAGGTGGCACGCAAGAACGCTGGGATTGGAGAGACGCGTTCCGTTACGACGGGGGGTGCAGGAGAATACGTCCTGCTAAGCCTTGCGCCCGGTAATTACTCGCTTACAATTCAAGCCCGCGGATTTAGGGTATTCGTGGTGTCGAGCCTGGTGCTCCACATAGGCCAAAACACCACTCTGAAAAGCGGGACCAACCAGTTTCATGACAATGCGTTCGACTACTCGCGCAAAGATGCTCTCGACGCCCGCAATTTCTTTCTTCCCGACCGTCTGGCTCTGAAGCAAAACCAATTCGGCGCCACGCTTGGCGGGCCGGTAAAGCGTAACAAGGTTCTCTTCTTTGTGGATTACCAAGGCACCCGGACTCGCGTGGGAACACCGTGTGTAGTGCGTCATGAACTTGCAGAAGGAGAAAAGTCGTATTATGAGATCTTGCCAGACCGTGCTCTTTTTTAGAGAGCGCGGATTAACCCAACTCGGAGGCGTTTTATGTCTAGCAAGAGCTTTTCAAGAAGGAAGTTTTTGGGGAATATCGCCGCAGGGTCTACGGCGGCCGCCCTGGCCTCGCTGCCGGGCAGTCTGGCTGCTGGCGCCGACACGGATGCGGCCAGCCCTCCTTATCCGATAACCATGGAGAACCACCCGGGTCCACTCTATTCGCCGGGCGGCAGTCCGCCACTCGAGAACATTAAGGTCGTGACGACCGACTACCTTCCGCAAGCGGACGTAGAGAAAATACAAAGTTATTCTCCTACGCTCAAGCTCGTTCAGTGCAACAGCCAGGAGCAATTTCACCGCGAGGTTGTGGATGCACACGTCATCTTCGGAGTCTTCACCCCAGAGGACTTTCAAGCGGCTAAACAATTGCGCTGGATTCAATGGCGGGCGGCCGGCGTGTTCCACATCTGTCAAAATCAAGAGCTGGTGGAAAGCCCTGTGGTCCTCACCAACAACAAAAGAACCTACGCTGTGGGGATTTCCGAAACGGCGATCGGCCTCATTCTCGCCCTGGCTCATGGTCTGAATAAGTACGCGGTGCAGACGGAGAATCACATCTGGAAGCCCGTCGATTCGGAGTATATGAGTGCTCTGAGTGAGTACACCGCGGGAGACCGTAGCCAACCCTTCACCATGGAGGACAGTCTTCGGGAAATCAACGGGATGACCATGGGATTGGTGGGATTTGGAGGCATCGGAACGGCGATCGCCTATCGGGCTCACTATGGATTTGGTATGCGGATTCTGGCGGTGGATCCTAAACCATTGCCCATTCCCACCGGCATTTTTGAAGGCCAGCCCACTTTTGTTGAAGAGCTTCGCGAGCTGGACTTTCTGCCGGAGATGGCTCGGCGAGTGGACGTGCTCGTCTGTGCGGCGCCACATACCAAAGTGAACGAGAAAATGCTGAACGAATCCATCTTCCGCGCCATGAAGCCAACTGCTTACTTCATCAACATGTCACGAGGCCCCATAGTGGACACACCGGCGCTCGTTCGCGCCCTCAAAGAGGGCTGGATCTACGCTGCCGGGCTCGATGTTACTGACCCAGAGCCTTTACCCCCCGATCATCCGCTGTGGACCGCCGGCAACGTCCTCATTACTTCACATACTTCAGGCCGCAGTCAAAGTATCGAGCAGCGAGGCCGGGACCTGTTCATTGAGAACGTCCGACGGTACATTAATGGTCTGCCGTTGTTGAACGTGGTGGATAAAGAACGGGGATATTAGATTTTGCCGATGGAGGGCATGGCCGGCTCGTCCCCGGCTTGGTCTTGCTCCGTTTAAGGTACGCGAAGTGATGGGTGGGATCGAGGAAAACCTTCCTGTTACTCGACGCACCGAACGGGGAGCAAGAAGGCTGGCGTGCCTGATTGCCGGCCGCGGTTACGACAGCGATCCGTCGCGCCAGCAACTGGCCCGGCCCGTCGTCGCTTCATTTCTCGTCATCTTCGGTGCGCGGATTGCGAATCCGGCTCGCCTAACCAGACCAGCCGTCGAAGGACGGCGTTTACTGAGCGAAATGAAAATTCCAAGACTGCGCTGGGTCCTCGCCCTATTGCTCTTCACTGAGACCTTACTCGCTTATTTAGACCTTCAGGAGATGTCTGTCCTTGCGCCCGTGCTCGCCAAGGCAATTGGGATGACGAATTCCCAATATGCGTTCGTGGCGGAGGGATTTCTCGTGTCGTACACGGTCGCGTTTCTTCTGGGCGGATTAGTGATTGATAAGTTAGGAGTTCGTTGGGGACTGGGGATAAGTATCTTTTGCTGGTCCGTGGCGAATGCGTTGCACGCGCTGGCCAATACCCCCAATGAGCTTGCGGCCTGCCGCTTCTTGCTTGGGCTGGCGTATCCTGCCGCATTTGTCGCGGCCGCGCGAGCCGTTTCCGAGTGGTACCCGGCAGAAGAGCGTGGCCTTATGTATGGAATCTCGACGAGCGGGGCCACGTTCGGAGCCATTATCGCGTTTCCGATCGTTAGTTGGATGGTTGCTCACTGGACTTGGCGTGCTCCGTTTCTGGTTACTGGGGTTATCGGGATCCTCCTGAGTCCTGTTTGGCTGGCGGTTTATCGCCTGCCTGAACATCACCCTTGGATCACGGAGAAGGAGCTCAAATACATCAAGTCAGTCAGGCCCGATGAAAAATTGGAATTGGGATGGCATTGGACGTCACTCCTGAGAACCAAAACTTTCTGGGCAGTGGGAATCGGTAGGTTTATCAGCGATAGCGTTTGGGTGTTCTATGTGATCTGGTTTGCCAAGTTCTTGACAGACTTTCAAGGATTATCCATCCGCGAGATGGGGAAAGTCGGTTGGATCCCTTTTCTATTTGCTGACATTGGCTTTATAGGAGGCGGTTGGTTGTCGGGAAAATTGATCAGAAGGGGAATGGAGGCCCGAAGAGCGCGACTCTGGTTGCTGGCGGGCACTACGATGGTTCGCGCGTTCACTTTCGTCCTGATCATCAGGTATTCCACACCCGTTTTGCTTTTGCTGGTGGGC
>JASHTR010000404.1 GCA_030040455.1 Terriglobia bacterium
TAAAACCACTTGCGAAAGTAAGCTTTAGTCAGTCGGCGAGGTGTGACGGGGTGGTACACAACGGCGCCCGGCACATATATGATTTTTTCCCCCGCGTTGGTTAGCCGATGGCCGTATTCGTCGTCTTCATAACCCGCCACAGATTTTCCATCCACGCTCAGACCCACTTGAAAGAGACCGTACTTCTCAAAGGCTTCCCTTCTAAAAGCACTGTTCGCCCCAATTGCATAGTTCAACTCCCGGGGTTCCTTGCCAAAGTCGAGATGCAAAACAGCCTGCTGTCCCTCCATTTGCAGCCACGAGGGCATAGGATCATTCCACACTGGAACAATCTTCCCTCCCGCCGCAATGCAGCCCCATTCGTCCAACGCCTGCTTCAGGCTTACAAGCCACTTCGGGTCAAACGTGACATCGTCGTCGGTGAAAGTGATGATTTCGCCTCTTGCCTCCTGGATCCCTCGGTTGAGCGCAACAGACCTGCCTTGCTGCGGCTCGAATACGTAGCGCACGTTTAGGCCGGAGGTGGCAGCAAACGCTTCCGCGACGCTGCGGGTGGAATCCGCGGAGTTGTTATCTACTATCAGAAGTTCCCACATCAGGGACGGCGGGGCTTCCAAAGCCCGGAGGCTGGAAAGAGTAACCGCTAGACTGGCGGCACGGTTATAAGTGCAGACAACAACGCTGATATCCATGAAATAAACAGGGAAAAAGGAGGAAGAAGAACCTCCTTTTCGTTCAAGATAACCTGAGTGTGCTTACTTATTGTAGCACAGCCTGTGAGATAGGTGGTTGACGCCTCATTTCAGCTTCAGCTTTCGACTTTGAACTTTCAACCTGCGTTTCGCTGCTACCCGGTCCCGGCTTACCACTTTCGACTCCGGACCTTTTACCTGGCTGCGGATGCTTGCCATCCCCCGGTATTGGAGGGGCGGTCGAGGAGAATTTTCTTGATATGGAGAAAATTCTGATGTTTCGTACTAATGAGTGAAACATCTGGAAGCGATTTGCGAGCTGAACCACCAAGTGCTGCGGCCGGACGAGTAGGCCATTTTTTTGACCCGGTTGTGATTCATTTATAAGAATGAATCACGAAACCGACCTTTCCATAGCCCTCGCACGCCTCATCGAGTCTTACTTTCCCTGCCTCCGCCGCACCGCCCGCAAAAAGGCGGGAGAGAGCCTGAAGATCGAGCCGAGATACATAGCGCCAACGCAAACGAGCGCAACAACCACAAGCGCAATGAGGCAATTGAGGCCCTCCTCGTCGCCGGTGGCGTAGTAGCTCGCCACGTACTTCTCGGTCGACGACTCCATGCCCAAATCGAGGACGCTGTAATATCCCAGGAATGAAAAAACGAGGTAATAGAGCCCGTATTGTTCCTCCCCAAGACGGTGAAGAACGAACGGAGCCAGAAAAAAGCCAACCACCGAATAGACGGCCAGCGCCGCCCAATTGGCCGGTGCGTTCTTTAAGGTTAACGTCTTTTTTATACTCAATCTATTCCTTGTGATCGGCACTTTGCGGCTTAAGTGGAGGGGTTGAAATTGTTGGATGGCCGTGAGGGGGAAGGGATGGCATTTGAGTTTGACATTATCATCAGAAAAGGGTTTTTTTGCCCCCCCCTCGTTGTGTAACTCGCCCAGCTTAAGATACTGAAAAACTTTGCGTGGATGTCATGCTGAGCATGAAGTGTTTTTTCTCGTCACTCATCACCGCTCGCTGCCTGTCAGAAGGGGCTGCCCACTCTCGTTCAGGACCGTGGGTATCGGAACTCCTTTAATCGCCCGCCACCGCTGCAGCACGTCTTCCAGTCCTTCACGAAGCTGTGGCAGCCGATCTTTACGCCGAGGCCAGCAGCAGCTTCTTGATTTTATTCGTGCAGGCCTCAATGCTGAATTGTTCCACAACTTTCTGTCGTGCCCGGAGGCCCGCCTCTCGCCTTTCCTCTTCATGGCTCAGGACATATCGAAGCGCTTGCGCAAGGGCTGGCGCTGATCCGCGTTCCACAAGCCATCCGTCTTTGCCATGGGATATGATCTCGCTGGGCCCTCCATTATTCGGAGCAATGCACGGAAGCCCTGAGGCCATTGCCTCGATAACAGCAATTCCGAAGCCCTCGTCTTCCTTGCACAATACAAAAACATCCGCTTCCTGGTGGAAAGGGCGTATGTCGTCAACGAAGCCGAAAAAGAAAACCTCCTCGGAAAGCCCTCTTTCCGCGGCTTTATAGCGCAGCCTTTCCTCCTCCGGTCCCTTTCCAACGATCCAGCACTTCAGCTTGACGCCTTGCGCCCGAAGCTGCCCTGCGGCACCAATCAGCAAATCGATCCTCTTTGTCGGGTCCAGCCTGGCGACAGAAAGCACCACTTTCTCTTCCTCACCAATCCCTAGCCGCGCGCGCAGGCTGGAAGGACGAGGATTCGTTGGTGAGAAATATTCGATGTCCACCCCATTCCATATGGTCAGCGATTTATTTGTAACGTTCTTTCCATATTCCCAGCCCAGACTCTTTCGGATGGCATTGCTGTCACAAACCACTCTGTCTGCGAATCTCCACGTGACCTTGCGTCCGAGATCATGGCGCGCTCGCCATCCTAAAAGGCGCCGGATGAAACTCCAGGGACCATCTATCTTGACCCTGGGTACACGGGTGGCCATATCGTGCTGATAATCCACGACTCGGCACGCTCCCGCAAGTCTCGCCGCCGGGTACGCATACCAGGGAAAATCCGACACGGTACCACTTTCAAAAACGATTGTGTCCGGACGGATCTTCCGGAAACTTCTCCAGTAATCGAAAAAATGGGTGTGCCTCAGCCCTGCGGCGATCTTCGGCTTGCCCGCCCAATCTCCTGAAAATATATCCTTGTAATCATAGCCCCCGAAGCAGAGGATAACCGGCTCGAATCTTGCTGGCTCCAACCGATTGATGAGATCAATCAAGTGCTTTTCGACGCCCCCAAAAGCCGAACCGTGATGGACAAAAACCACCTTCATGCAATTTTTCCAGATTTCCTAAAATGTCGCGAAAGCGTGATTGCGAAACATCAGCTCAAAAAGCACTTAGCAGCCGGATAATCTTTAAAAGCCTTTTTCATTTCGAGGAGCCATTGAGCGGGAATGACAACATCATCCTCGGTAAAGAGGAGAATCTCGCCTTTTGCCTCCTGAATCCCTCGGTTGAGCGCAAAGGACTTTCCTTGCTGCGGCTCGAATACGTAGCGCACGTTCAGGTCGGAAGCGGCAGCGAATTCCTCAATCACGCTGCGGGTGGAATCCGCCGAGTTGCTATCTACTATCAGAAGCTACCAGATCAGGGACGGTGGGTCTTCCAAAACCCGGAGGCTGGAAAGAGTAACCCCCAGACTGGCGGCACGATTAAGTGCAGACAACAATGCTGATATCCATGAGATAAACAGGAAAGTGGAGGAAGAAAATCCTCCTTTTCGTTCAAGATAACCTGCTTGTGCATTCTTAATGTTAGCACAACCTGAAGGGTGAATTGGCAAGGTCATTCAGGGGTTGTCGAGGATGGCATTGACCCTTTTTAAGCCCTATGCTACGTTGGCCCTTCAGCCCTGATTTTGAGAATCTGCCCTGCAACAGAGATCATTCTTGGTTACTTCAGTCGCTCTTAAGCACACAGCTTTGTATGAGACACATCGCGCGGCGGGCGCGCGGATGGTGGAATTTGGCGGCTGGGAGATGCCGGTGGAGTATTCCGGCATCGTGGAAGAGCATCTCGCGGTCCGCGCGCGTGCCGGGCTTTTCGACGTCAGCCACATGGGAGAAATTGAGGTCCGTGGACCTAAAGCTCTCGATCTCCTCCAGCTTCTCACCCCCAATGACGTCACGCGCCTCAAGCTTTACCAGGCCCAATATTCGGCGCTGATGCATCCCGGGGGAAGCGCCGTGGACGATTGCGTCATTCATCGCCTGGACGAGGATTATTTTTTCGTTTGCGTCAACGCTGCGAACACGGAAAAGGATTTTGATTACATTCTTAAACACAATCCTTTCGGGAGCTCTTCGGAAGTTACGGTCCGGGACGTCTCCGCTCATTATTCCCAGCTTGCTCTCCAGGGACCGGCGGCCGTCGAGATTTTAGGAAGAGTAAACGACGCAGATGTTTCCACTCTAAAATATTATTGGTGCTGCCCCGCCGCCTGCTGCGGGGTGAAGGGGCTGCTGGCCAGGACCGGTTATACTGGTGAAGACGGCTTTGAATTCTATTTTCATCCTTCCCGTTCCAAGGAGGTGTGGGACACCCTGCTCGCGGTGGGGAAAGAGAAGGGCTTGATTCCAGCCGGGCTTGGGGCGCGCAATACGTTGCGACTGGAAGCTGCCTATCCACTTTACGGGCACGAGCTCGACGCTGAAACTACGCTGCTTGAGGCAGGACTCGG
This sequence comes from Terriglobia bacterium, assembly GCA_030040455.1. Taxonomy (GTDB): domain Bacteria; phylum Acidobacteriota; class Terriglobia; order UBA7540; family UBA7540; genus RH2-MAG17b. The sequence goes on from JASHTR010000404.1 coordinate 4,408, forward strand.
ATGGATCTGCAAGCTAGAGAAGGGCGAATTCCTGGGGCGAGAGGTGCTTGCCCGACAAAAGAAAGAGGGGTTGCGCAAGAAGCTGGTGGGATTTGAAATGGTGGAGCGTGGGATTGCGCGGGAGGGCTACTCTATCTTGATGGAAGGGAAGGCGCAGGGGTGCGTCACCAGCGGCTCCTACGCGCCTTATTTGAAGAAGAATATCGGGTTGGCTTTTGTCCCGCCAGGCGAAGCTGAACCCGGGCGTGAATTCCACGTTGAGATTCGTGGCAAGCCCGTGCGCGCGCGCGTGACAACTCTTCCCTTCTACCGCCGCCTGAAATGATAGAGACGAGAGACAAGGGATAAAAAGCAATCAGCTATCAGCACTCAGCTTTCAGGAAGAGCCCACGGCATGAAAAAACGCTCGCCGTGGCTACCACTTCCTGATTGCTGACCGCCGATCGCTGAACGCTCTTTGCTCACCTTTTGCCTCTCGTCTCTTATCACTTGCTTTTGGAAGAGAGGACTAGAAAATGTACCCGCAGGAATTCTTGTACACCCAGGATCACGAATGGATTCGCGTTGACGGCGACACGGCCTTCATCGGCATCACCGACCACGCGCAAAAGGAGCTCGGTGATATTGTCTTTGCCGAATTGCCGCCGGCCGGCACTCACGTGGCGGCGAAGGAATCCTTCGGCACGGTGGAATCCGTCAAGGCCGTTGCG
>JASHTR010000405.1 GCA_030040455.1 Terriglobia bacterium
GTGGCTTGGAACTCCCATGCTGCCATTCTCGTCCGGCGTCAGAAGACTCACCTGCCGGACTCGCTTGCCCTCGGGTAATTCGATCTCCACCTTCACGTTGCTTACCATCGTTCCCTGGGGTGCAGCGTAGTTCAGCAAGTGTACCAACAGGCGCTTTCCGCCGGCTTGCCTCTGCTGCTCCGCCACGACCGCGAGCGTCTCCGGCGCCTCCACAAACAGCGAAAACTTTCCTCCCACCGCCCATCGCGTCTGGTCGATCAGGTCCTGCCAGTTCAGCGGCAGCTTCCAGTACTGGCTTGTCATCCGCTCAGCGGGCGGCTTTTTAATCGCCGCTTCCACTGCCGCAATGTAGCTCACTCGTCCATCACCTATATGATTCTGCACGGGGGGAATATTCAGGTCTTTCTCCGGACGGCGTCGTTCCCAGGCCGGTGCCTCCACGCCAAACAAGTCCCGCAACCCGAAATCCTGTCGCCGCTGCCTCCAGGGAGTGTACAACGACGTTTGCTCCGTTGCTACTAACCCTCCGCCACGCTCCACATACCGGCGGACCAGCTCCATCTGCTCGTCGCTCAGGCACTCCTGGTCCGCCAGCACGAGCGCGCGATATTTCGAGAGGTCGCTCAGATGCTCGTCGAAAATGATGTCGAAGGGGACCTTCGCCTGGATCAGCGCCTGCGTGAAGAGCATAAAGCTGACTGCAGGCCGATCATTATTGAACCCCATGGATGCATGTGAATAAAGCACTGCCACGTCCGGGATGTTCTCCACGTCTTTATAGTAGTTAAACTGCGCATGGAAGAAATCCACGTACCGCCGCTGGCTCTCCGGAATTTCCTCGCCCGACCTTGGCATCTCAAAATCGCCCATGCACTGCCGTCCAAAGGCCATCGCCTCTGCCATCTGAAGAGTCGAGCCGCTGCTGCCGCCCGTTGAGACGAACATCGTCGTGCCCAAAATGCTCGCATTTTTGAACGACCGGATGCGGCTCACCAGGATTCCTTGCGCGTTGAGTCCCGCTGGATCGCCTTCCTCGCTCCACACGGCGTCCATGTGTGAGAGCAGTTTGGGATAATCAACGCCTTGCTCCCAGACGATATTCCGGCCGGAAATCTCGGAATGTGGATTGCTCTCCACGGCCGCTTCGGGATTTGCGGTGCGGATGACCTCTTCCATAATTGCGTAGTAGCGGTCGAGCTGGTGGCAGCGGAAATCGGCCCATTCCTGAAACATCGGGTCGTTAATGGCGCTGAGGGGGAAGTCAACTTTTGGCGGGGTTACGTAGCGCACGTCAGAGAATCCGAGGCGTTTCTTGAGTTCTTGCGGGCTGTATTTGGTCCTCAAGTAGTCTCGAAAATCCTTGATCGCCAGAGGATGCTGGAAAATCTCCGGCTCGGCCTGCAAGCTGGTGTTATCGAAGTGAACCAGGTCAAGCTTTGCGTCGGCAACCGCGGAGTGCACGACGCGTTTCATATACTCCACGTAACCCGGGTGCATGAAGTAGACACGCCGGCGGAACGTCTGTTGGAAGTAGATCACCGGCTTCCCCAGATAGTCGGGGACCAGCCAGTCTGCCGCATCAGGCCGCTCAACCAGGAAAGTCTCGTAGGCGATAGTGCTGCCGATATACCCCCCCACCTTAATGCCATATTTGTGGAGCACCGGGACAAAGTTCCTGGTGATTTCCATGTAAGGCTTTTCGACGGCTACCCCGAAGCCTTTGTAGTAGAACGTTATCCAGAGCGTGATGCCGGCCTGCTTGATTTTCCTGGCGAAATCTTCGTTATGGGCGTTCTCAAACCGCTCTTGCTCCTCGCCGACCATCCCTCCGCCTGCGCGGCGCATGAAGACCGGGATACTGTCATGATTGCCTGCTATTACAAGCGGCGTCTGGCCAAGCCAGACCGGGCCCCGCTTCAGGCGCTTGGACTCTGCCATCAGAGTTTGAAGCATGCTCATTCTGTTATCCTCAAAGAAATTCCCACCCGCGGCACTCGCAGTGTTCAGAGCCTACCCTGAGAGAAGCAAAGAGACCGTTCGAAGTGGAGCGAACGGTCTCGGAATGACACGGGCGGGCTGGAAATGTTTTGCAGTAACTTAACTAGAACTGCAAACGAAGCCCAAAAGTAATTTCGCGCGATGTCGGCTCATCAAAATCCGCCGCAGCCTCACCGCTAATCGTCCCCACCGTCGTTGTGTCGCTGATATTCGCAACGGGGTTCGAAAAGTTGGGATGGTTCAGCACGTTGTCCATGGTCGTGCTAAAGGTGACTTGAACATGCTCTCCAATATGGAAATCCTTGGCGAGCCCAAAATCGAGGTCGAAAAGTGGGGGTCCGGAAAGGACGTTATAGGCGGAATTGCCAAATGTGCCCACATTTGCCGGGCTAGAGCAAACAGGATCTGAATTCGGGCACCCAGGGATTTCGAATGCATTTGCATTGAACCAGTTGGTGATTGTCCGGTTCGCGGGATACAACGGAACTCCGGGAACCCGGTCGGGCAAGCCGCCAAAGGTTCCTGTGTTCGAAGGATCGAAACCTGAAAACGAGGGACTAAACCACAGGCCCGATTGCGCTAATACGATCCAGGTCGTGCGCCATCCCCCAAGGATCTGCTGGACCGGCCCGCGGGCGCTCGAGAGAAAGTGCTGGCCCCGCCCGAAAGGCAGCGTGTAGAGCGCGTCAGCATAGAACCGCTCAGGAACCGAGAGTCCACCGTTTGTCTTTTCGACGGCGCGGTCATCCTGGTTTTGTATGACCTGACCACCGAAAACGGATCCGCCGCCGCCTTCGTCCAGAGTGTCGGTTAGGTCTTTGGACCAGGTCCAGCCGGTGTTGAAGGTCAGGTTCTGACCGAACTTCTTCTGGGCTGAAGCCTCCAGGCCGTTGTAGATATCATTACCGCCGCTATCCGCATAGGTGATGCTGCTGTACAGGGGATACGGTCGTTCGGTGGTCGAGAACGGAGTCGTGCTCGGCGCGGGTTCGTTGAGGTTGCGCAAGTAGATGAGCTGGTCGCTGCGCGAACCCAGATAGGAGATTCGCAATCCCCAACCTCCGATCTGATGTTCGACGCTCAGGTTCCATTCTTGCGTGTACGGCGTCTTCAGGTTGGGATTCAAGCCGTCCACGCTCTGGGTTGACGTGGTGCCGCTGGAAAGGAACGGAGACGGAAAGCTGAATAGTGGCACGCCATTGTTAATGGCATTGATGTATTGGACGCTTCCCGAGAACGGTCCACCGCTCATTTGATCGCGGGCGAGCGGCTGGTAGACGAGGTTGGTGTAAATCCCATATCCGCCGCGGATTACCGTCTTACTATGGCCAAACAAATTGTAGGCAAAACCAATGCGGGGCTCGATGTTGCTTTTATTGAAATTCAGAAGGCTATTGGCCGGGTAGCCTGCCTGAGAAGCGGTAACGACGGGGATGTTTTTGGGGAAGTCCGGGTTGATCCGGCTCGTTCCGTTGTCTGGCACGACCAGGGCACCGTTCGAAGGATCAAAGGTGTATATGATCCCGGTGTTGCTCTGGTAGGGACCCTGCAGTTCCCAGCGAATACCGTAGTTCAGCGTGAGACTGCTCTTCATCCTGAACTGGTCCTGAGCAAATAATCCCCACGTTGTTCCTCTCAAGTCCCGCTCTGGGTTCGGGACAGAGACTTCAGTTGTCTCCGGAACTCCTAACAGAAAGTCGGCGTATCCGAATCCGGTGTAGACACCCGGGAAGTCGTATTCGCCGTAGTTGATCGCGTTAAAATTATTCCCTCCCAGCCGATCGCGAATGGCGTCGAATCCGAATTTCATGAAGTGCCGGCCGTGCGTCCAGCTCAGGTTGTCAAGCCACTCAAAATCGGATTCTGCGTTGTCCTCGTAGTCGTCGGAATTGGTATCGGGATCCCACGCCGTGACCCCGGCAATGTTGAAGTTCGGAGCCGAAGCCTTGCCGCTGGGAGCCGTTGTAAGGCCCTGGATACCGAACTGCTGCAACAGGTTGGTTCCGACAACGCTGGCCGTGTAGTGGTTGTCATGAAATGTGGCCCCAAAACGGAATTCGTTAAGGAGAGAAGATGTGAACGTGTGATTCCATGAGAACACCCCACTCCTTGAGCGGCGCAGTTGATCCCGGAAGAGCGGATAGGGGACCCCAACAGAGGTGAGGGGCAACTGGCGCCAACTGAATCGCCCGAAGATCGCGTCCCGGCTGCTAATGTTATAGTCGATCCGACCATCGATGTTATTGTAGTCCGTGAAGCCCGTTAGGCCGGGTTCGTTTTCCACCCAGTTGTTGGCAGTGCTTCCAACAGGACCGGTGTTTGGCAGAGGATAAGCATAACTCTGGATATTTTGGGAGACGCCGTTAAGGAGGCTTGCAGGAATCTGATTATTTGGGAAAACCTGGCCTGTAAAAGGATCCTTCAGCACAGTCCCTTTACCCAGCAAGCTGCTGAAGTCTCCGTTCCTCCACGCCGGCAACGGCACGCTTTCCACCACCGTGCTCGTGGCCGCCTCCCGCGAGCCTTCGTAATCCGCAAAGAAAAACAGCTTGTTTTTCTTAATGGGACCGCCGATGCTCGCCCCAAAATCGTTGTAGACGCGGAACGGTACGGTAGAACTGAAGAAGTTCCGCGCGTTGAGAGCGTTTCCGTTGTAATCCCAGAAGGCGCTGCCATGAAAACCATTGGTTCCCCCCCGCGTGACCATTTGGAGGGTCCCCGCCGTAGCAAACTCTGCTGGCGCTACAGAGCTTACTACTCCGACCTCTTCGACGTCCTCGTAGCCGGGTTGCACGGGGCCTGCACCCTGCGGATAGGCCATCACCGCAATCCCATCCACGAGAGGAATTGTGCCTGTTTCGAGCCGGGCGCCGTCCACCACGGGGAGGCTGTTGCCAGAATTCGATTCCACGCCCGTATTAAGCGGAGTGAGGGCGTAGAGTCCTTCGTCGCCGTGTTGACGCGAGACCAAGGGCAAGTTTTCAACCGCTCCATTGCCTACAGAACCGGCGATATCGCTATCCTCCGTCGTAATCACCGGACTCGCTTCCCGCACT
>JASHTR010000406.1 GCA_030040455.1 Terriglobia bacterium
ATCGGTCAGGGCCGTAATCGACGCCTGGTCGCCAGTCAAAAAGTGCCAGCCCTGCTGGGAGCCTTTCCGCCCGTAAATGCCGAGATAAATTGCCCGCTTATCGGCAGCCATCTGGGGCGTGTCGTGCGGGTCAAAGCTGACGGTCAGCACATCGAATTGCTTGCCGACGTCGAACTTGAGCAACCTTAAACTTTGAACCAGGTCATCTTCCACCATCGTGCAAAGATTGGGACAATTGAAGTAAACCAGCGATAGAATCACCGGTTTCCCATCGAAATAATCGCCCAGACGCACTTGCTTGCCGCTCGCGTCGGTGAAGGGCAAGTTCAGCGGCACCTGCTGGTTAAGCCGCTGGTCGATGCCCACGCCGCGCAGCAGAGCAGGGACCTTCATGGAACCCGAAAGCGTGCCTTTCGTTGTGTCGGGCAACATCTTGCATTCGCCCCGCGGCGCGACATTCGAAATGGACTTCAAGCCCGAAAGGGCGGATTTTAACCCCGTCTCCGCACTGGCTGAAACGCCAACCGCCACGAGCAGCACGACCAGGAAGAACATCACGAACCGCAAGCTTAGACTCATCAGCCCGCGGCGGTGCCGCTCAGAAGGTGTGAAAAAAATGAAAGCCTCTCGCAAAGACGCAAAGACGCCAAGAAGCGTAAAGAACCATTCCTTGGTTTCATTGGCGAGCCTTTGCGTCTCTGCGCCTTTACGTGGGGCTTTCTGCCTCTTAACCAATTTTCCTGCCTTCTCAGCTTTCACGAGTTGCGCGCTTACACTCATTGCATTCGCGGTCCAGGAACAGGTTCCGGCGCCGGCCCGAAGTCACCACGCGGCAATTCGTGAGGCGCTGAAACCGCTCGCGTCACTTGGCCCGGCGGGCGAACCGGCAGTCCTTTCTGAAGCAGCAAATCCATTGCGCGTGCAACCGGGATTCTGACGATTCCCGCCTTTCGATCGACCCACCCGTAGCTATCCAACAGATGATTCTGTTCCTGCAGGTACGTGGATAACTCAACCCCGGGATGCTCCTGCAACAACGGCGGTGGCGGCATCTGGGAGCGCGTAAAGAGTGCCGTGGGAGGCTTGATGGGTCGTTGACCGACCAGATAACGAAACGCCCCTTCCGTCACGATAAAGCCAAAGATAACCAACCCGACCAAGGCAATGCCCATCCATGTGAGCTTTCGAATGTCCGCGTCGCGTGTCTCATGGCTGGGAGGCGAATGAGGAATTGTTCCCGGTCTCGTTTCACTCATGTTGCAGCACCCCCGCGGCGAACGTGGGATCGTGCAGTGGCACCAAGGGCTTCTTCCTCAATTGAGCGATGAAGATAGCTATAAAGATTCCTCCCAGGCCAATCAGCGCCAGCCAGTCCGACCAATGGAACTGCGGGCCGTTCGGGCTGTAAGAGGGCACCAGAAGCCAAAAAAGGTCCACGATGCTCATGACGAACAGGAGGCCCGCGACCCACGCCAGGTATTGCTTTTGGAACGTGACAAACCGCTGCAGCAGGAGCAGGAAGGGCACCGCAAAGTGGAAAATGACCAGACCCAATGCGACTCCGGCCCAAACGTGCGCCGTGCGCGTCGCATACCACGGAATTTCATTTTGCAGGTTTCCGGACCAGATAATCAAGTATTCCACGAATGAGAGGTAGGCCCAGAGCAGCGTAAACACCAGCAACAGGTTTCCAAAATCATGAAACTGCGACGGCTTGATGACTTCAGACATCGGCTCATTTCGGGCCAGAAAATAAGCGACGATGGTGATAAAGGCCATACCGCCCACTGCTTCGGTAATAACGAACTGCATTCCGTAGATGGTGGAGAAGAAGTGAGGCTCGAGGGACATTACCCAATCAAACCCCGCAAAGCTTACCGTAAACCCATAAAGGGCGATGCCGGGAGCGCTCAGGTTACGCATCCGCCGCTGCAAATCGGGGTCCGCTGTTTCATCCTGGCGGGCGGAGAGTCGGCTGAGGAGGACGGCAATCGCGATCCAGATCACCCAGTAAATCACTTGCCGTGCGACAAAAAAGGGTGGGTTCAGGTAAAAGAGTTTCTGCTGAAGAGCCGGATCCGCCGCCACAGCCGCTGGATGCGACCAGATATAGAGATAATGCATCCCGAGAACCACCGGGATAAAGAAGATGGCCATCCACGCCAACGTCCTCGAAGCTGCCTCGAGAGGCCGCCGGATGACAAATCCCCAGCGCCCGCTGACCAGATGATGGAGCATGAGAATGCCCATACAACTCAGCCCAATCCCCAGCCAGAAAACCTCGCCGAAAAGATAGGACCTGAAAAACTGCACGGGATGGAGGATGAGCTCGATCACGCAGACGCCGAGACACACGACTCCGATCACCAGAGCTTTTTTCTGCGGGCCGGAGTGTTCGAGCATGAACGATAGGTGGTCAGAATTCATTTTCCCTTATCCATCATGAGCTTCAGCCGTTCACTGGATGGAACGTTGTTGAGCGTCGCGGTCTGGCTGAGCTGCAAGGCGCGGATATAAGCCACAATCCGCCATCGGTCTTCCACTGAGACACGGTCCGCGTAGCTGTACATCGTCCCGTAGCCGTTCGTCATGACGTCAAACAGATGA
>JASHTR010000407.1 GCA_030040455.1 Terriglobia bacterium
CGTAACCAGGTTAATGTGAGTGCCCATGTAGCCCCCGTACTGCGCGCTGTAGGTGCCGGTCTGGATCTGAACCTCCTGAATGGCATCGACCGAGGGGGGAAATTGGCCTTTCGACACAAGGTTGTTCATGATGCTGACGCCATCGAGCGAGATGTCGTTCATTACTTCCCGAGTCCCGGGGCCAATGAAATCCAGACCGGGGTCAGCAGGCGCGCTTGCCTTAAACCCCAAGAGGACACCGGGTGTTGTGACTGCGAGCGTTAGCGGATTACGGCCATTGAGTGGTAGGTCAGCGGTCTGTGTCTGGTCGAGGTTCTGCCTTACGGTTGCGTCATCTGTGGCGATAGGCGGAATGCCTCCGGTCACCACCACATTCTGTGTTTCCCTACCCACTTGAAGGGTAAAGTCCACGCGTGCTGTCTGATTATTTTCGACGAGGACGTCCGTGTGTGTTCCCGCCTCAAATCCTTGCTTCGACGCCGTAACCTTGTATGTCCCAGTGTGCACGAAGGGGATGACATAGTCCCCCGTATTATTTGTGGCTACATGGTAGGTGATGCCTGTCGCGACTTCAACGGCGACAATGTTCGCATTGGGAACTGCCGCCCCGCTGGCATCGGTCACGGTCCCGACCAGCGACGTACTTGTTGCCAGTTGCGCCATAGCTGGAACAGTCGCGAAAACTATGCATGCAAATAGTGCAAATACCTTGAGTCTTTCCATGGTTCCCTCCATTTAACTAGCGCTTGCGCTACGGCTTTCGGGTACTCATTATAGGTACGGTGCCATTTGTCGGCCGTATTACCTTAATGTTCCATGCCACTACGAGCCGTTGCCCTACAGTTACATCTGCCAGCCGGAGTGTCTGCACTTGATTGTGCAATTCCGAATTCTTAATGACCTCCGGCGGCACGCATCAGCGTTTCGTAAATGAAAAGCTGAGCGATTCCGGAGGGAGGTAAAATTCGTATGTCATATCCCTGCGCTGCGACCGCACAATCCCCTAACGTCCAGTGCTGGTCTATCACCACGTCACCCCACTGCGAAAAATCAACCTCCGCCCGGAGCGGAGCAATAATCCAGGCGGCTTTCGCCCCAGCATGTCTTACCTTATTCCAAAGATCCAGATCGACTCCCGAATATCCGAGGAAAATGAGGTATCCGTTCTGTCCTAATTGCGCTTCCAACTCGCTCCGTTGCTTTTGTAGGTCGAGGTAAAGAAAGAGCTTACTGTGCTTGTCTACCATATAAGGCGGCAAGTGTCCGAGCTCCATTAACACCGCGGGATGCCCCGCCGCGGCACGTCGGGACATCTCTTGCCCCAGCATCATGATCTTTGGAAGCTCCCATTCCTGAATGCCTTCCAGCATCTTGTCCACGTAAGCGATGTAGTCCGACGACAGAACTCCAGGCTGGATCGCCGCCATCTGCGGAACTCCATCGTGAAAGGGCATTCCCTTATATAGCTCGTAACGCTGCTTCCAGCCTTCCACGTAAATGCTTTGCCAATAGACCGGCGTTTTGCCTTGACGGGACATGGAAGCAGTCAGTTCCCCAGTTAAGGTCCAAAGGGAAATGACATTTCCCATACGAGTAAAATTGTCCGCAGCAGTGGAAGGTGTAAAACTATCGACCCAGTGGGCAAACGGCGGAGAGCCGCTTGCAAGCTTTGGGCCGAAAGCAATCACTAGGCAACCCTTGCCCTCGAGATCCTTGACTCTCTCCGCTGCTTCTGTATAGCTCTCAGGTAAGTAGGCGAGCCAGACAACGTCACCTTTGGCCGGCTGGTCTGAGTTTCGGAGTGGACGAACCATCGTCAGTCCTCCGGCACGTCCAGCGCCCTCAGAAACCCAGCCCCTATCGCCCGCCAGGTAAAATGTGCCGCCATGGATCAAAGCATCCGCGGTTGCATTTGCCGGTGCAATCAAACGCGGTAGGGCAGCCCGATGCATTTCCAGCAGTTGAAAAACGCTCGTTATATATGAGTTCACCTCATCTGCACCATAGGTGGAACAGGGAGTGAAAAGTCCCATGAGCGTGAAAAGCGTCAGGAGGGTCACCGAGCAAAGAGCCCGAACCTGACCGTTGCCAGAGCTCACAAAAACCCTGGCTAATGGTGAGAAACTGTCGAAGTGCAGTCCTTTCCATCCTCTCAAATCGTGTCTCCTCTCACATGATGGAATCGGCGCCGAACGGAGCCCTTTGTTTGTAAGTCATACCTGAACCGCCACATTTACGTTACATCTGCCTTCCATAGCGGTGGCGACGCTAAATCGCCAGACTCACGCGGGTACTCCACCTGCCGTTCACCCGGTAAGGCTCGCAGGAAGTAGCAGTGTGCCCAAGGGACCTGTGGTCCGTTGCCGTATAGCCGGAATTCATCGGAAAAAGCAAAGAATCGCTTCGCAACCTTGAATTTTTACAAGTTCAAAAGGAAATCTTTGCCCTAGCCCTGCCGCCAACCCCTTATTTACATGCCCCGCTAAATATATCCTGCGGGTCAACATACTCTAAGATGATTTACGTGTCAAATTTATTTTGCACCACGCTCAGCAGGTTAAGACAGCTTCGTGCTGACAAATAACTCCGGGATTCCGACGGTCTCGTTTGGTCCTATCGCAGGGACCTCGGGCCGCGGCGCCTTCCACTGTCCGATGAGTGTCTGGAGACTTCGGAACTGTGGAACGGCTACCGACTCGTGCTCGCGACCGTGCTGGGAATTGATCAGTAAAGTAATTCAATCGAAATCATCATGTGCACACGGTCTGGTATCAGGCGTTCTTCCTCGATCCGGTTGGCTTTCTGCTCTGCCAGACGGTGGATCATTTTCCCCAAACGCTTTCGAAGACCCGCTTGAGGTACCTTCCTCCGCTTGCGGGGATAAACATCAAAAGCGTATTTGCACTCCCTTTTCGAGTGGCTTAAGCTTTCACATTCGTCCATCCGGTCTCTCCGTTTTAAAATGCTTCTCGTCTCACGAGGGGAGTTTCCCGGATCATCTCCTAAAACGAAGGAGAATCAAGTGGGCAATATGGATCGCAGGAGGTTTCTTAAGACCGGCATTGTTGCCGGGGCTTATCCTGTCGGTTCGTTAAAGATGCCTTTAACGGCGACCGGCTGGCAAGCAAGAGGGCCCGATTCACTGCCGCCAACGGAGTTCCGCCGGCTGTTAGACAGCTGGTATTACTACACCGACTGCGGCTATCTTGCCTTTGTCGATGAGGTGCAGCCGGAGGTGGTTCAAGTGGGTTTCTACGGGGTTGACTTCTGGGCTCTCGCGCATGTGCCCAAGGCGGTCAAAGGCAGGACCGCTTCGACTCAACCTGTGGATGGTGACCTCAAGGCCAGCGGACGGTTTCTCGAAAACCTCAACAAGGAACTCCACAAGCGAGGAGTCAAGGTTATCGGCCACTTCGACGTGGAATACCATGTAACCGGCCTCATCGACGGCCCGCAGGGCCCACGCGAGGGGTTCTTCAAGTTCTACAACGAACTCTGGGATGAGAAAGAACTGGGACCCAGACCCGTGAAAGCCCCCCTCGGGCTGCTCGAGCGGAATGCCGACGGCAGCCCGATAGCGCTTAACGATCTTCCCGGCTACTCGCCCTGGCCTCTATATCATGGCTGCCTAAACAACCCCTGCTGGCGGGCAGTTCTGAAGGCATTCGTGAAGCGCGGCATCGAACGCGGTGTAGAAGGATTTATTGCTAACTATTTCTTTCTATACTAACGGATGCATGTGCCAGTACTGTGTTCGGGGTTTTAAGGATTCCCTGCGCCAGCGTTACTCGCCCGCTGAACTGCGAAAGCAGTTCGGTATTGAAGACCTGGATAAGCATCGCTTTACCGAAATCATCGACTGGTACGAGCCGAACAAGATGACACCCTTGCGGCTGGAGGAACTGCGTTTCTCTGACACCTCGCGCAAGAAAGCATTTGATGAGATCTTCATCAAATGCGGGCGTTCTTTGA
>JASHTR010000408.1 GCA_030040455.1 Terriglobia bacterium
TACCCGGCTAGAAGTACGTTCGTCGGCGTGATGGTGAATCCCAACAGGAGCACACCCTGGGAACTGAATGCTTCGTGGCCAACACCGGGTCCAACCTGGAAAGGCGTGCTTGGCGTATAAACCGTGATGTTCCCCGCCATGGCGGGCGTGGCTGCGCACATCATCCCCATTCCTGCCATCGCCGTCGCTGCCAATGCATACGCTGCCAGGCGCTTATCCAAGCTCTCCGGCAACTTTGCTTTTTCTTGACTTGCTTCCTTCCCTCTTTTCATCTTTCCCTCCTTTCGCTGCGGCAGATTCTAAAGCACACGAATGTACTACTCACACTTTAAGAAATCAAGTATCAGGCCGGTTAATGTCAGGCCTGTTAAGCGCCGTTTCGGAAGTTTTAGTTGGAGGGCGCTTCAGAGGCCTCTGACGGGGCCTGTGAGCCGCTGAGACCGCAGGGCCTCGCGATCGCGGTCTAATTCTGCGGCCTAAATTTCGGCATCTACGGACACCCGTACGTCGCACTGGCGCAAAATGAAACCTACCAGGATCGACCACAGCAGGGCCGGGGCTGGAATCTATGGAGGTCTATCCCCTGATGGCTTGGCGCCTTTTTCTCAATGCCAGCAGACCGACTGCGCCCAGCGCCAGCAGCGAAAGCGTCCCTGGCTCGGGAACAGTGCTTGTCTCACCCGCATCGATGGTCTGGTCGGGAATGTTGTCCACTGCAACCTCGAAGACCTTGGCGGAAATCCCACTCGCACCTATGGCGACGCTCACCTTCGCCCAACCAAAGTACGCGTTGCCATTTTTGAGAAAGGATAATCCCACGAACCCTAATCCCCCTCCCGACCAGAAGCCAGAAACCATATACCCAAAGGGTCCGAAATTTCCGCTCTTGCCGATTGGCGCGCCTGCGGACAGCCTCAGGATCTCCCCTCCCACACCTGAATGCGGGGCGAGCATCACGGCCGGGTTGAAGCTGACGGAGTTTGCGTACCCGGCTAGAAGTGAGTTCGCCGGCTTGTGGATAGAAAATCCCAACAGGGGCACGCCCTGGGAACTAAATGCTTTGTAGCCAGCACCGGGTCCAACCTGGAAAGGCGGGCTTGGCGTATAAACCGTGATGTTCCCCGCCATGGCGGGCGTGGCCGCACACATCATCCCCATTCCTGCCATCGCCGTCGCTGCCAATGCATACGCTGCCAGGCGCTTATCCAAGCTCTCCGGCAACTTTGCTTTTTCTTGACCTGCTTCCTTCCCTCTTTTCATCTTTCCCTTCTCTCACTGCGGCAGGTTTTAAAGCACATGAATGTACTACTCATCTTTTAAGAAATCAAGTTTCAGGCCGATCAATATCTGGTCGGTACAATCCATAGCACTGCCTGACTGACTGAAAAGAATATCGCGTTATACTGGCCGAAGGAAGCGCAGCATTTGCCAGGAGAAACGTCCATGAACAAGACCTTCGCCAGCGCGGATGAGGCGGTACGGGACTTGCGCGATGGCGCCAGTGTGATGGTGGGCGGCTTTGGCTTGTGCGGGATTCCCGAAAATCTGATCCGGGCCGTGCTCCGGAAGGGGGCCCGCAACCTCACCATCATCAGCAACAACGCCGGGATCGATGGCTTCGGAGTGGGCCTGCTGCTGGAAGCAGGCCAGATCGGGAAACTGGTCGGCACTTACGTCGGCGAGAACAAGCACCTCGAGAGACTCGTGCTCGACGGCGAGATTGAAATGGAGCTCAATCCGCAGGGAACCTTTGCCGAGCGCATCCGCGCCGGCGGCGCGGGGATTCCGGCATTTTACACGCCGACGGGCTTCGGGACGGTCGTCGCAAAGGAGAAAGAAACACGCGAGTTCGATGGTCGGGACTACGTCCTGGAGCGCGGGCTTACCGCGGACTTTGCCTTGATCAAAGCCTGGAAAGGCGACCGCTGGGGAAACCTGATTTACCGCAAAACCGCGCGCAATTTTAATCCCGTTATGGCCACGGCGGCGAAAATTACGATTGCCGAAGTTGAAGAGCTGGTGGAATTGGGAGGCTTGGACTCGAATGCCATCGTCACGCCCGGAATCTACGTTCAGCGGATCGTGCGAGGCGAGCACTACGAGAAGCGGATTGAGAAAAAAACGACAAGAAAAGGGCAGTGAACGTCCTGGGGTGATTTGAGATGGACCAGTTTCTGAGAGACAATTGGGGTGGTCTAGTTGGTGCTGTCGGTGTGTTGCTGACGGTCTGGACTCTGGTGTCGGCCCGTGGCGCCAGGAAGGCTGCGGAAGAGGCAAGTTCGATTGGAAGGAAGAGAAACTTGGTCGAAGAGTTGGAGGACGCAGCTAGTAAAATGGGGCAGGTAGGCAGTTGGGTACGCGATGAGAAATGGGAGTTGGTTCAGCTGCGGGCACAGGAAGTTCTCGGTATTTCCGCCTCTGTTTTATCCCGGTGGGGCGATCACCTCGGGGATTCTGCAAACAACCTCCGCACTGCGAGCACCCAACTCTCGTCAGTGGCCCGGCAGACTATGGCCTCTGCCACAAAGGAACTCAGTAAGAAAGAACGACAGTCAATATTCGATGCTCAGCTTCGTGCCAGCGAACTGATAAACGATGTTTTAGGTTGTGCGCGTCGGGTAGAGGAAAGGAGTTAGCAAATTCATGGTCACGGATAAGGAAAAACAACTGGTTGACCAACTCATCAGGGCGACCGAAAGCGGGCGCGTCGCGTGGGAGCCTAC
>JASHTR010000409.1 GCA_030040455.1 Terriglobia bacterium
CTCTGGCAAGCATTACGCCTATAACCAGAAGAGCCCGTCTACCCCAGCCCAATCGGCGTCTGGGGCAATCTGCATCCCTCATGCGTTATCTCCTCACGCGGCCACGCCGTGGCGGAGGCGGTGGAAGCGGCGGGCTGTTGTAAAACGTCGTCAGCACGCAATCGGCACCCACCGTTTCGTCCTGGCCAATCTTGTAGGTTCCTCCGCTCGCCCCACGGGGTGGGCCAAGAGTGAGATTGGAAACATTCACGATTCTTGGACTGCTCGCCAGCCGGGCAAAAAAAGCCAATATTCCATAATAGGTGCCGTCTATTCTCATGCGAAACGGCATCGCAGTGAAAAATTGCTGCCGGACAGGCGGTTCTGAGCTCAGAAAGCGAACGTAAACCTGGGAAGCCGAGGCTTCATCGCCCACCATCCGAATGAACTGGTCGTCAGCAGGCTGATCGGGAACAATCTGGCGCAGAGCATTCAATTCTTTGTTGGCATCTGCAATGTGCCGCTTGAGAGCAGCACGTTGCGGTTCCAGCATCTTCCCGCGCATGTTTTGAGTTTCCAACTGGGTCAGTTGCGCCTTCAGCCCGGAGGCCTTCCGGTTGATCGGCAGGACCAGATCATAAATAACCACGGCAGCAAGAATCATTGGCAGTACGGCCAGAAGATAACCCTGCTGAACCTGAGAGAGATCGCTGAATTTTTTTGAGGCCATGTCTGTTCTCCTCACGGCGAGGCATCACCCCAGACTCATGGGACGGCTCCCTCACCCGGCTGGCTATGCTCGCCCCCTCCCCGCGCGCGAGGAGAAGGGGTGGGGTGCCTAGCGAGGCGCAGGCGGGGGCGAAGGGCCCGGCGGGGCTGCTGCCCCGGTTGCCGCCTGCTGCCTGTAAAGACAGTCCAGATTAAACATGAAACTCACCTGGCTGTTCCGATCGTCCTCAAACACCTTCTCCAGCCGCACGTCCTCAAAGGAATTCATACTCTGAAGCGTGCTGATGAAGTCCGCAATTGTATTCACTTGTCCGGAGAGCCCCTGAATATTCAAACGCCCCTCGGTGGAAGCAACTGAGAGTAAATACAGACCATTAACGCGGTCGATAGCCCCTCCAAGCAGGGTCATCAGCTCCTGCGGCCCGGTACGGTTCAACTGCAACGCCTGGATCACGCTGATATGCTGGTTGATCCCCACGAGCTGGGCTTGATACACCCGGTTCTGCGCCTCGATCCCCGCCAGACGGGCTGCTTCCCGACGTGCCTGGTCGATCTGCCGGGTGAGGCTGGCAACGTGGTTGTTGGCGCTCCAATAGAGGAACCCCACCACCGCCAGGCACGCCACCAAGCTGACCAGAGGCATGAACTCTTTACGCTTGGTTAGCGGCAACTCATCGCTAAATTTCGCCGCTGGCTCGCCAGCGGCCACCGGCGCCGGGATAAGGTTAATGCGGATCATGCGGCGTCAAAGCTCCTCAACGCCAAGCCGACAGCCACCGTCATTCGCGGCGCCAACTCCGCGATAAAGGCCGGATCAAACCTGTCCGGATTCGAATGAATCTTGCGGAATGGATCGATGATCTCTACGGGAATTTCAAACGCCGCCTTCAGCAGATCACACAGCCCTTTAATGCGCGCCGTGCCACCTCCCACATAGAGGGCATGGATCGTTTCCGCGGCCGTGGTATGGCGGAAGAAATCGAAGGTCTTTTGTATTTCAAGCAGGAGAACCTCGGAGACGGACCTCAAATGGGGCGCCTCTGCGTCTTGAGCCACGTTAGGGAGCTTTGCGCCCATCTTGAGCTTTTCCGCGTCGTCAAAGCTCAAGTCCAGCTCTTTTTGCAGAATGTCGGTATATTGGTTTCCTCCAACCGAAACATCCCGCGTGAACAAGGGCATTCCACCGCGGGTCACGATGATGTTCATGATGCTCGCACCGATATTCAGAAGAGCGATGGTCTGATCCGGAGGAGGCTCGTAATTCAGCTCGAAAGCATTCTGCAGAGCGAATGCGTCAATGTCCATGACCACCGGCGTCTTGTGCGCCAAGGCAACGGCGTGAGTGTAGCCCTGGATCTTTTCCTTTTTCACGGCCAGCAGAAGCACGTCCAGCATGTTGAGGGCTGAGGCAGGACCCAACACGTAATAGTTGAGATTAACTTCGGCAAGGTCAAAACGGATGTTCTGGAGGGCCTCCTGCTGAATGGCCATCTCGAGCTCCTCTTCGTTGGTAGCACCCACCGTCATCCGCTTGACGATCACTGAATGCCCCGAGACGGAGGTGGCCACCTGCGTGGTTCCAATCTTGTTGCCTGTAAATATCTTTTCGATCGTACCGGAAACCGAAGGCGCGTCCATGATGGCGCCTTCCACAATGGTGTCCGGACTAAGGCTGCTGAGAGCCAGATTTGAAAGCTCGTAACTGCCGTTCTGAAGCTTGAGCTCCACCGCCTTAATGGAGCTGGAGCCAATATCCAGGCCCACCAACCCGGATGATTTCTTCTTTCCCCGCCACTTCATGCATCATCATCCCTTGGAGTCAATATCGGCGCGTGGGGCGCCTGAATCAGAAAAATTTCTCTTGCCCCCTCACCCCGCGATCTCTGCCCCTATTGGGTCAGGGAGGAACCGCGCAGCGGATCAGGTGAGGGGGCTCCCGCTTCCGAGGCTCTGCCTCAGTAAGATCCCCCTCCTAAGCGGTAAGGCAAGGGGTGCGCCAGAACCTCTTGCGTTTATTGTTTTACTATCTATTTACTTAGTTGTCAAGTCTCTTGTTTATAATATCATCCCCCCCGGTTTCCGGTTTTACGGAAAGCCTTCCCATGGGTAGGAATATAGGGGGGAAGACGGCAGGCACGTAGGCTAGACCGAAGAAGACCGTATTCTGACAGTATGCGTCGTAGGCCCTACGCTCTATGTTTTGCGTCTTCGAAGCGCGCGATCGAGGCTGATGAGCCCGGGACCGGCAGCGCACAGGTAGAGGTAGATGAAGCAGTAGAGCACGGCCGGCTCCCCGCCATTGCGGAGAGGAAAGAAGTTATGAGGATAGTGCACCGTGAAATAGGCTACTGCCATCTCGCCCGCAAGCACGAAGGCAACGGGAGAAGTGAAAAGGCCGAGCACAATCAACGTCCCGCCCACGGATTCAATCAGGCCGGCAAACCAGAGCAGATGGGGGAAATGGGCGGCGTGGCCGTGCAGCCCCCCGAGCATCCCGAAAAGCTTTTGTACCCCGTGGCACGTGAACGTAAAGCCAATAACAATCCGCAGAATCGAGCGTAGAACGTTTTCAGTCATCCCAGCCTCCATTTCGAGGAAACACGATTTAGTCACAGTAGCACAACCGGGAAAGATTCTTTAAAACTGTAACATAATACTTGAATCCGCGCGTCTCCTCAGGTATAAGGGAAAAGCCCACGTCGAGAAAAACGCTTGCCGTGGCCACCACTCACAATGAAACAGTCGACGAAGTTC
The DNA here is from genome assembly GCA_030040455.1 of Terriglobia bacterium. Lineage (GTDB taxonomy): Bacteria > Acidobacteriota > Terriglobia > UBA7540 > UBA7540 > RH2-MAG17b. The sequence continues at coordinate 3,463 of JASHTR010000409.1, forward strand.
TTTATTGCGCTTCTGGCGCTCGCACTTCCGTTTTACGGCGTGGGATTGAGGCCGCGCAAGATGAGCTCCGCCGACACTGCTCCGCAATCCTTGCTGGCTCCAACCCCGCCGATGGGCTGGAACAGCTACGACTGCTACGGCGGCGACGTCGACGAGCAGGAAGTAAAGGCCAACGCGGATTACATGGCCGCGCATCTCGCCCGCTACGGCTGGCGATATATTGTGGTGGATTACTATTGGTACTATCCGAGTGGCCAAGTGCAGGGAAGGCCGACGATGGATCGCTACGGGAGGCTCTTACCCGCGCTCAACCGTTTCCCTTCGGCTGCAGATGGGCGCGGTTTCAAGCCACTGGCCAACTACGTTCACAGTAAAGGATTAAAGTTCGGCATCCACATTATGCGGGGCATCCCCCGCGCGGCCGTTGCGCAGAACCTGCCGATCCTGGGAGCCAGGGCTCACGCTCGGGACGTAGTTAACCTTCTAAACAGTTGTCCGTGGTCGAAGGCCATGGATGGCATCGATGTCTCCAAGCCTGCGGGCCGGGCGTATTATGATTCCATCGCAAAGCTTTACGCCCGATGGGGTGTGGATTACATTAAGGCGGACGACATGAGCAGCGCTGAGAACCCATACGGCGAGCTTTACCACGCGCCGGAAATCGAGGCGTTGCGCCAAGCCATGACTCATTCGGGAAGGACCATGGTCTTGAGCCTCTCGCCCGGCCCTACGCCGCTCGCGGATGCTATCCAGGTTACCCGCCACGCGCAACTCTGGCGCATTTCGGGTGATATGTGGGACAACTGGCAGCAAGTAGCCGACCAGTTTGGGAACTGCCGCCTGTGGGCTCTTTATGCCGGCCCTAACCACTGGCCGGACGCGGATATGCTCCCCATCGGCCGCTTGCGCATTCGCGGCTTTCAGGATAGCCCGCGGATGACGCGCCTCACCCACGATGAGCAACGCACCCTGTTGACGCTCTGGTTTATTTTCCGGTCGCCGCTTATGATCGGAGCAGACCTTCCCAGCCTCGATCCATTCACGCTTTCGCTCCTGACCAACCCGGAGGCGCTGGCCGTCGACCAACATAGCTCAAATAACCGCCAACTCTTCGCGCGCGGTGACGAGATCGCCTGGGTCGCCGATGTTTCCGGAAGCCAAAAGAAATACGTGGCGCTGTTTAACCTTGATGATGCTCAGCGTCAGAGGATAAGAGTGTCATGGAGCGAGTTGGGCCTTCGGGGGACGCGCGTGGTGCGCGATCTTTGGGAGCAAAAAGACGTCGGAACTTACGCCCATGCATTTTCGGCGGATATTCCACCCCACGGCGCAGGCCTTTATGAGGTCGAATGAGGGAGGAGCAACGTTCGGTTTAATGGAGCCTTACGAGTCGTACCTGAAGGTTGCCGGGGAATGGGAGGCTGAATTTTCGCGCAACCGCGCCCTACACGGCGAAAGGATTCATTGCCGCAAGGGGTGCAGCGATTGTTGCAGCCAGATGTTCCTGATTACAGAAATCGAAGCGGCCTATATTTCGAATGGGGTCAAAGAGCTTCCTGCCGCCCAGCGAGACACCCTCCGCGAGCGTGCAGAGAGATATTCGATCGAGCGGGAGAAGTTGCTGGCGGACCGCAAGCTTCCTGACGCGTGGGGCGCGCTGCCGCCTCCCGGATTGCGTCTTCCCTGCCCGGCGCTTGTAGACGGCGCCTGCTCCATTTATGAGCACCGGCCCCTCATCTGCCGCAAGTACGGCATCCCGCTCTTCAATCCCCAAAAACCGGAGCGCATCTTCGCCTGCGAGCTCAACTTCAAGTCTGGCGAAGAGATCGACGACCCGGAACTCATCCAAATTCAGACTTCTCTGGCGAATCGCTGGCGCAACGTGCAAGCGGAATACAACGCACAGGGCGGCCGTCGCGATCCCAAGCCCTTGACGGTGGCGCGGGCGCTGCTGGAGGATTTTGAGAGCTATGTGCCCGCCCCTCCCCCCAGCGTATACTGATTGAGGAGAACCCATCCATTGGCGCGCAGCGTGCTTCCAACACAAGTTGATCCGCGTTCAGAGCAATTTGAGAAGAACACCCGCCGCATGGTGGATTTGCTCACTGAAATCAAGAATGAAGAGGAACAAATCCGGCAAGGCGGAGGCGAAAAAGCCATCGAGTCGCAGCACCGGAAAGGACGCCTGACGGCGAGGGAAAGGATCGCGCGGCTGCTGGACGCCGAGCCGGGTTTCTTTGAGCTCGGGATTTATGCGGCTTACGGCATGTACGGTGAATGGGGTGGCGCGCCGGCGGCGGGAGTGGTGACCGGCCTTGGCCACATCCACGGCCGCCTCACGATGGTGATTGCCAACGACGCGACGGTGAAGGCGGGCGCGTTCTTTCCGCTCACGGCTAAAAAAGTGATCCGCGCTCAGAATATCGCAATGGAGAATCATATTCCGGTGGTTTATCTGGTGGATTCTTCCGGCGTGTTTCTTCCGTTGCAGGAAGATGTGTTCCCCGACACAGACGATTTTGGCCGCATCTTTCGCAACAACGCGGTGATGAGCGCTCGGGGCATCCCGCAGACGACCGCCATCATGGGCATGTGCGTGGCCGGAGGAGCCTACCTGCCGGTGATGTGCGACAACGTCCTGATGACGGAAGGCAGCGGTCTTTTCCTCGCGGGTCCTGCCCTGGTGCAAGCGGCGATCGGCCAGCAGGCTTCCGCCGAGGAGCTGGGCGGCGCGGCAGTGCACGCCTGCATCAGCGGAACCGTGGACTTCCGCGAGCCGGACGATCCGGCCTGCCTTGAGCGTGTCCGTGCTTTGATTGAAAAGACGGGAGCGCGCCCCCGCGCGCCTTTTGACGAGCAGGCGGAGGAGCCACCTGCCTATCCTGCCTCTGAAATTTACGGCATTTATTCCGACGATCCGGCGCGCCAGTACGACATGCGGGAAATCATCGCGCGCATCGTGGATGGCTCCGGTTTTGAAGAATACCGGGCGGAATACGGCGAGACCCTCCTTTGTGGCTACGCGCGCGTCGGCGGCTGGGCGGTGGGAATTGTTGCGAACCAAAAGAAGAACGTGCTGACGGTGGCGCCGGGAATAGGACAAAAGCGGATGGAATTCGGCGGCGTCATTTATGCCGCCTCGGCGGAAAAAGCCGCCCGCTTCATTATGGGTTGCAATCAGAGCCGCGTTCCCCTCGTTTTCCTGCACGACGTCAATGGGTTCATGGTGGGCAAAGAGGCGGAATGGAGCGGCATTATCCGCGCCGGCGCGAAGATGGTGAACGCGGTGGCGAACAGCGTGGTCCCCAAGATCACCGTGATTTGTGGCGGAAGCTTTGGCGCCGGCCATTATGCCATGTGCGGCAAGGCGTATGACCCACGGTTTATCTTCGCATGGCCCACGGCGCGCTATGCGGTGATGAGTGGGGAGTCTGCCGCGGCAACGCTGGTGGAAGTTCGGGTGCGGCAACTCGAGCGGGAAGGGCGAAAACCCGACAAGCAGGAGAAGGAGAAGCTCTTCAATTCCATCCTCTCCGCTTACCAGCAACAGATGGACCCGCGGTACGCGGCGGCGCGTCTCTGGGTGGATGCCATCATCGATCCGGCGGAAACGCGGGAAGCCATCATTGGGGCGCTCGAAGCAGCCGCCCTCAATCCCGAAGTTCCAGAATTCAAGACCGGCGTATTGCAAACGTGAGATAGTCAAAAGTCAAAGGTCGAAAGTTAAAGGAGCAGGCAACCGGGAGTTTGAATGCAACGATTCACCGATCTTCTCGTCTGGCAACGCAGCCACCGCCTCGTTCTGGAAGTGTATCGGATAACCCAGAAATTTCCTCCTGGTGAGCGCTATGGTATTGTTTCTCAAATCCGCAGGGCCGCTGCCTCCGTGCCTACGAATGTAGCCGAAGGGTCTAAGCGGCAGAGCGGCCAAGAGTATGCCCGCTTTTTGAATATTGCGGAAGGCTCGCTCGTTGAAACAGAGTATCTGCTAATGCTAAGCCGAGATCTCGGATATCTTACTCCGAACGTATCAGAAGCCTCATTAGAGGAAATCTCGGAAATCGCCCGAATGCTAAACTCGTTACGGAAGAAGGTAGAACACAACCATTGACGCCGTCTTTCTACCTTTTGACTTTCGACTGTTAACTTTCGACTTTCAACTCCAAGGAAACCATGGACCAGGTCACTATCATCGAATGCCCGCGGGATGCGTGGCAGGGATTGACAAAAATCATTCCCACCCATGCCAAAGTGGAATACCTGCGCAAGCTGATCGAAGCGGGATTCACTCAGCTTGATGCCGTCAGTTTTGTGGCCCCGAAGTACGTGCCGCAGATGGCGGATAGCGAAGACGTGCTTCGCCAGTTGCAGGGGCTTGGATTGCTCCGGGACCGCCACAACGGCCATACCGGCCCGCTCATCGGTGGCCCGGAAAGCGCTGCTAACGTTGAAATCACCGGCATTGTGGTGAACGAGCAGGGATTGAAACGCGCGCTGGCCGCCCCGGGACTTCTAACGCTGGGCTATCCTTACTCCGTCTCGGCGAATTTCCGCCGCCAGAACGCCAACATGTCCCAATCCGAATCGCGCGCGCTCGTCGCCAAGCTTCGAGAAACCTCAAGAGGCTTTGGAAGCAGGCTGGTGGTTTACATCTCCATGGCCTTTGGGAACCCGTTCGGCGAGCCTTGGAACCCCGAGGTGACGGCAGAAGCTGTAGAGTGGCTGAAAACCGCCGATATCCAAACCGTTTCCCTTGCCGACACGGTGGGTCTTGCCCGTGCGGATGAGATTGGCGCGCTCTTCCGGGAAGCAAAAACTCGCGCGGAAGGAATCGAGCTGGGTGTCCACCTCCACGGTCGCAAGGAAGAAGCGGCTGAAAAAGTGCTCGCCGCTTATGAGGCAGGATGCCGTCGCTTTGACGGCACGCTAACGGGCCTTGGAGGATGCCCTTTTGCCGGCGACGCGCTGGTGGGGAATATTCCCACCGAAATCATCGTCAGCACGTTGGCCGCGCGCGGCGCTTCCACCGGCATTGAGCCCTGGGCCATGCTGTCGGCGGTTGAAGCCACCCAGGAGCTTCGCCGCGCCTACGCGGAGGCTTAGCGATGCCTTACACCACGCTCCAACTCGCCCGTGATAGCCCGATCACCACGCTCACCCTGAATCGGCCTGAAAAGCGCAACGCGCTCTCCTCAGAAATGATGGCTGAGCTGCATGCGGCGCTTGAGGAAGCCGAGGCCGGCCCGGAGAGAGTGCTGGTCCTGACGGGTGCCGGGAAGGCCTTTTGCGCTGGAATGGACCTTGGGGCGCTTAAGGAGACGGCATCGGGCAACGCCGCTTTAGAGGCCAGCCGCGAGAGCGCCCGCGCCATCGCCGCGCTTTTCCGGCGGCTATACACTTACCCGAAGCCGCTCATTGCCGCCGTGAATGGCGACGCGGTTGCCGGCGGAGGCGGCATCGCCATGCTCTGCGATTTCACCCTGGCCGTGCCCGAAGCGCGGCTGGGCTTCACGGAAGTGCGTGTGGGATTCATGCCCGCTTTTATTACGGTGTTCCTGGCGCGGCAAATTGGCGAGAAGCGGGCTCGCGACCTGTTACTTTCCGGACGCCTGATAAAGGCGGAAGAAGCGATGCGGCTTGGGATAGTTAACGAAGTTGTGGAAAAGCTCTTTGACCGCACCCGGGAGATTGCAGAGTTGCTTCTCTCCGCAAGTCCGGCGAGTCTCCGTTTTACCAAGCGGCTGATCGCAGACATATCTCAAACGCAGCTCGACCGCGACCTGGAGCTGGCCATCGAGGCCAGCGCGGCGGTCCGCTCAACTGCGGACTTCCATGAAGGTCTTAGCGCGTTCCTTGAGAAGCGAATGCCGCGATGGAGCGGCAAATAAGCCGGATCCCCTGGCATTTGAGCAACCCATCAGAAACTCGCGTAGACCGGCGTAATGACGGGTGGGCCTTGATTCCATTCTGCGGGAAGATGTTCGAAGGTGAAATGCAGCGTCCGGCTTTCGCCGGCCTTGAGAGGCGGCGTTTCGAGGGTAACCGGATGCTCCGTTTGCCGGAGAACGACTTCGCCGAAAGGATCGAGAAAAGTCAACTGCAGGTCGAGGCGGCGGAGCGTTTGCGAGCCCTGGTTCCGGAGCGTTCCATCAAGGTAGTAAAGAGTATCGCCCAGGAAATTGCTGGCGACGCTCATTCGTGGATTGGTCACGCCAATTTGTTTGAGGTAATCCCTTTCCGCCGCAGTCATCGAGGGAGCAGCGGCTGCGGGCAATGGGCGATGGCGCGCGAGCATCGCGTAGATGCCCACAAGGATCGCGATCGCAACCACCACAACGATAAACCATTTTGAAGAGCCTCTGGCCACACCTGAATCTCACATCTCAGAGTCCCGCTACCGTCAGCCCTTCCACCAGCAAGGGCGGTGAAGCGAGCGCGCTGCGGAATTCCAGCTCGGATCCAATTATCGCGATGTGTTTCAACATCTCTGGAAGCCTTCCGGCAATGGTGACTTCTTCCACAGGATACGCCAGCTCGCCGTTCTCAATCCACATTCCGGCTGCGCCCCTTGAATAGTCACCGGTGACGATGTTCACCCCGAACCCGATCAACTCCGTAACGTAAAGCCCGTTTTTAACGGAGCGTAGCATCTCCTGGAGAGAAGATGGGCCGGGCTCAAGATAAAAATTCTTTGGTCCCACCGCGGGCGGGCCGGCCACGCCCCGGGAAGCATTGCCCGTGGTTCTGAGGCTGAGCTTGCGCGCTGAATAGATGTTGAGAAGATAATTTTCAAGCTTTCCCTTTTCGATGACCGTCGTCTTGGAAGAGGCAATGCCTTCGTCATCAAAGGGCCGCGAGCCAAAACCGCCCGGACGCAAGCCATCATCCAGCACGGTAATGTTTTCCCCCGCCACTCGCTCGTGAAGTTTCCCGGCCAGAAACGACGCGCTCCGGTAAATGGAATCGCCGCGCACGGCCTCAAAAATGTGCCCCACGAGCGAGCGCGCCGTCTCCGCGTCAAAAATCACCGGAACCTGACACGTGTGGATTTTTCGCGCTCCCAGCCGCCGCAGCGCGCGTTCCGCCGCCTTGCGCCCCACCGATTCCGGTGATTCAAGGTCGCTTGCCTGCCGCGCCACAGAATACCAGTAGTCCCGCTGCATTGTGGCCCCGCCATTTACAGCCACCGGCACGACAGAAAGACCGCAATAGGAGGAAGGGTAACTGCCGAGGAAGCCCGTGGAAGTCGCATAAATCTTCCTTCCCACGCTGGCCTCAAACGAGGCGCCTTCAGAATTCTTGATGCGCGGATCGACAGCAAGCGCCGCTTCTTCCGCGCGGCGAGCCCAGCCGAGACGTTCTTCGGTTGGGAGTTTTGCGACGTCGGGGAAATAGAGCTGAAGATCGCCTTCGTACCGCCCTAATTGGGCGGCCTCCGGCAAGCCGGCGGCAGGGTCTTCTGAAGTGACGCGCGCCATGCTCAACGTTCTCTCCATCAGCCTTTCGAGCGACGGCCTTGAAAAATCCGCGGAATAGGAGCTTGCGCTCCGCGTTCCCATGAAAACACGCAGGCCCAAAGCCTTTGATGCGGCTTCTTTCACGCTCTCAATCCGGCCAAGGCGAACCGTGGCGGAAAACTCCTCCCCTTCACGCACGACGACGTCCGCCGCCGTTGCGCCCGCGTGCATCGCACGGGCAACAAGGTCTTGAGCGAGTTGTTCAAGTTGCTCCGCTGGCATGGGATGACTCTTAATTACTCAGACGCCTGCAAATAGATATTGACCATAACTTCGTGAAATTGTTCCTTAAGATCACTCATCAAAATGTAGTTTTTTCGGGGCTTCGTCCCATTAACGATAAACGTCCTTCCGGTGTGTTACTTTCAGAATCCGTACACTCTTCTCCCCCTCATCAATGGAGTAAATGATCCGGTAGTCGCCTTGCCGGAGTCGGTAATCATCCCTTCCTGTTAGCTTCCTACAACCTTCAGGCCGCGGGTTTTCAGCAAGCTCTGTAATGCGGAGGGTCAGGCGCTGCCGGTCCCTCATCGGGAAGGCGTCAAGCTCTTTAGCTGCAGAAGGCTTGATGCGGACCTTATAGCCGACCACGCCTTTTCATTTCCTTAATTACATCCTCAAAATCGAGATCAGGTTCATTTCGCCTTGCCTCTATAGCTGCCAGATCCTTGGTGTCCTCGGCCAGCGCTTCTCTCACGGCATCATCCACGAGCCGCGAGATCGAGCAATCCGTTTGGGCCGCCTTCAATCGCAGCACCCGATGTAACTTCCGATCGAGGTAAACCGTTGCTTTCTTGCGCGCTGTTTTCATGCCTTTTTTCTCCTGGTTCCTCTTGGCGCCAAGCTCTGCGCCGTTTCACGCCTACGTAAAGGATGTAGCCGCGCGTGGCGCCGTGCCCCCCACCGTCATCTGGCTTACTTTAATTGTGGGGATACCCACGCCGACGGGCACGCTCTGGCCGTCCTTGCCGCAGGTTCCAATGCCCGGATCGAGCCGCAAATCGTTGCCCACGGCCGTCACCCGCGTGAGCGACGTTGGCCCATCGCCAATCAGCGTGGCACCTTTTACGGGGGCGGTGATCTTGCCCTCTTCGATCAAGTAAGCCTCCGAGGCCGAAAACACAAATTTGCCGCTGGTAATATCCACTTGGCCGCCCCCAAAATAAACCGCATAGAGGCCGCGTTTCACCGAGCGGACAATCTCCTCCGGGTCGTCCTTGCCTGCCAGCATGTAGGTATTGGTCATGCGAGGCATGGGGATGTGCTCGAAACTCTCGCGGCGCCCATTGCCGGTGCGTGAAGACTTCATCACGTCAGAACTGAGCTTGTCCTGCAGGTAGCCTTGAAGGATGCCCTTCTCAATCAGAACCGTCTTGTGAGTGGGAGCTCCTTCGTCATCGACGTTCAGCGACCCGCGCCGGTAAAGGACCGTGCCGTCGTCCACCACGGTGCAGATTTCCGAAGCTACACGCTGGCCGATGCGCCCGCTGAAAGCGGAAATTCCCTTGCGGTTGAAATCCGCTTCGAGACCGTGACCGATGGCTTCGTGCAGCAGAATGCCGGGCCAGCCCGGCGCGAGCACCACTTCCATCTCGCCGGCCGGCGCCTCGCGCGCGCCAAGCTGCACAATTGCCTGCCGCGCCGCTTCGCGCGCGTAGTTTTCCGGCTGATTCTCACCCTGAAAAAAGTCCAGCCCGACGCGACCGCCGCCGCCGTAAGTGCCAGACTGGAAGTTGCCGTTCTCACGGGCAATCGTGAAGACGCTCAGCCGGACCAACGGCTGGAAGTCAGCGACGATGCGGCCATCCGATCCGGCAATCAGCACGTGACGGATCTGATCGCCGTAGCCGACGCGCACTTCCCGGATGCGCGCATCATAGGCGCGCGCTGCCTCGTCTGCCCGCCGCACCAGGCTCAGCTTCTCCGCCAACACCCGCTCGGTGGGTGGCGATGCAACCGGATAGAAATTTCCGGGAGGATTTGCCGCGCTCAGCCCTACGGTCGAAATCCGGGCCGGCCCGCTGGCAATCCGCGCCGCAATCCGCGCCACCTTGAGGATCTTTTCCGGGGCCAAATCGTCCGTATAAGCATAACCTGTTTGCTCGCCGGCAAGAACGCGCACGCCGCAACCCAGGGAAATGCCTTCGGTTGCCGTCTTCACCAGGGATTCGTCCACCACAATCGAAGACGTGGTCGTGTGCTCGAAATAGAGATCTGCGTAATCGCCACCCTCCGAAAGGGCAGCCGCTATGTATCTTTCGAGATCGTCGGGCGCGACCCCAAAAGTGTCTCGAAAAAAAGTGTCGGTTTGCGGCACGGCTCTGGTCCTATCACGTCACGGGTTAGCACAGACTTCGCGCTCTTCGAAGCCTGCGGATTTTTTGGTAGTGGGTCGGTTCGAACGAATAGAGGCGAGACATCGGGTGGCGTAAAGCCACCTCAACATCAAACTGACCCATTATATCTGTAGGGACTGACGCACGAGCCGCACAGTGCCCAAAGGTGGAAAACTCTGCGCACGCCCGTGTGATTCGCGCGCGACCCCTAACTGGGCAGGGGAAGTTTGAGGTTAGACTTGCTGAAGATCTTGAGCATCTCCGTCTCAATCATTTCGCGGGTGGTATCACGGGCCACGGAGATTTCATCAACCAGAAGCTGCCAGGCACGGTCCAGCATCTTCTTTTCGCGAAAAGAAAGCGGCTTTTCCTGGCTCAGCATCAGCAAGGCTTTGAACACTTCCGCCACCTGCTGGAGCGAGCCGCTTCGCATCTTTTCGGAATTCAATTTGAAGCGCCCCTTCCAGTCAGCCTGCGGTCCGATCTCCGCTTTATAGAGGTAGTCCAGGACGGTGCCCACTTCGCGTCCCCTAGCTACCCGGCGAAGGCCCACATGCGTCACATTCGTCATCGGCACCATCACCCGCAGGCCATTCGAGTGAAGCTTGAGGAGATAGAAGGTTTCCGGTCGCCCCGTCAAGTTACGGTTCGAGATTTGTTCGACCACACCTACTCCTTGATTCGGGTAGACCACCTTGTCTCCAACCCGGAAGTCCATACTACCCCTTGGCGCCAATGGAGTCACAGCACAACCAAACGACTTACTCTAATCCTCCCAATAGCCTATGTCAATCATAGCATTCCCGCATCCATCTTGCCGTCGCGATAGAAATTCTTGTCCGATGAAAGCAAATTTTAGCTTGACATTACCCGCAGACTGAGTTCAAACTTCGCCGGGAGGGAACGGGCAGGTTACAAAACCGGCTGGACCGAAGCCAGGAGATTTGGCCTCATGAAACAACAGATTAGGAGCCTGGGCGCTTGCGAGCGCTGGAGTGTTACTACTGGGAGTAGCGACAATGTGCGCGCAATCCTCTCACTATGACCTGCTTTTGAAGGGCGGCCACGTCATCGATCCGGCCAATCACATTGACCGCGTCATGGACGTTGCCGTCACCGGCACCAGGATTGCCTCCGTCGCCGCGGACATCCCGGCGACCGATGCCGGCAAAGTGGTGGACGTCCGCCACCTTTACGTCACTCCAGGCCTCATCGACATTCACACCCACATCGCACAAGGGGGCGCGCCCCTCAACTGGTTTGCCCCCGACGCCCGATCGCACCTTCGCCCGCTCATGGTGATGGCGGACCTGATGCTCCAGTCCGGCGTCACCACGATCGTGGATGCCGGCACTTCCGGCGCCGATACGTTCCTCGCCGAGAAGCAGGAGGTCATTGACCGCTCCCAGGTCCGCGTGCTGGCCTGGCTCAACATTGTTGCGGATGGCATGAATGGCGGCCTCGAGCAGGACGCAGACCAGATGAATCCCGAAAAGTGCGCGGCCTCCATCCGCAAATATCGCCCGTACATTGTGGGTGTCAAAACGGCCCACTACTGGACGGAGAAGCCCTGGGATGCGGAGCACCAACCCTGGGTCGGCGTGGACCGAGCCGAAGCCTGCGGTCACGAGGCCGGCGTCCCCATCATGGTGGATTTCTTCCCGCGGCCTCCGGAGCGTCCTTACTCCGATCTGATCCTGAAAAAGATGCGGCCCGGCGACATTCACACCCACGTCTTCGCGCAACAATTTCCCATCATTTTGCCCAACGGCAAGGTGAATCCGATCATGTGGGAAGCGCGCAAGCGGGGCGTTATTTTCGACGTTGGACACGGCGCCGCAAGCTTCTGGTTTCGCAATGCGATGCCGGCCATCCAGCAGGGCTTCCTTCCCGATTCCATCTCCACAGACCTCCACTGCGGCAGCATCGTGCAGATTGCGATGAGCCTCAACGAAGTGATGTCCAAGTTCCTGGCGATGGGCGAAACCCTTCAGGATGTGATCCAACAAACCACGATGAATCCGGCGCGCGAGATTCATCATCCCGAGCTGGGCACGCTCTCGGTGGGGTCGATGGCGGATATCGCCGTGCTCCAGTTGCTGCACGGCCACTTCAGCTATATGGATTGCGGTTTTGCGCGCCAGGACGGCAGCGAGAAGCTGACAACCGCGATGACCATCCGGGGAGGCGCCGTCGTCTTCGACCCTTCCGGACTGAGCATGGTTGAATGGCAGAAGGCGCGGGAGCAATACTACTTTATCCCGACGAATCAGGCCATGCCGCCGGCCTCCGCTGACGACTATCCGAGAATCTACAGAAACGAAGAGAAGTGATTGGAGGGTATCATTCAATGATCGGAAAAGCCTATGCGATAAAAATCGTTCTCGGCGGGCTGGCGCTCGTCATCATGCTGGCCCTTGCCGCAGGCGCGCAGCCGCCTCGCTACGACCTGCTCTTGAAAGGGGGGCACGTCATCGATCCGGCCAATCATATTGACCGCGTCATGGACGTTGCCGTCACCGGCACCAGGATTGCCGCCGTCGCCGCGGACATCCCGGCGAGCGAAGCGGGCAAAGTGGTGGACGTGCACGGCCTTTACGTCACCCCGGGGCTTATTGATATCCACGTTCACATCACCCAAGGCGGCGCGCCACTCAACTGGTTCTCCCCGGATGCCCGATCCCATATTCGTCCCTATATGGTGAACGCCGACCTGTTCCTCCAGTCTGGTGTCACAACGGCAGTAGATGCCGGCACGGCGGGCGCGGACACGTTTCTGGAGGAGAAGGAAGAAGTGACGGATCACTCCCCCGTCAGGGTTCTCTCCTGGCTCAACATCGTATCCGATGGCATGAGCGGCGACCTCGAGCAGGACGTAGACCAGATGAACGTGCAAAAATGCGTCGATACGATCCACAAATATCGCCAGTACATTGTGGGCGTTAAAACGGCCCACTACTGGACGGAGAAGCCCTGGGATGCGGAGCACCAACCCTGGGTCGGCGTGGACCGAGCCGAAGCCTGCGGTCACGAGGCCGGCGTCCCCATCATGGTGGATTTCTTCCCGCGGCCTCCGGAGCGTCCTTACTCCGATCTGATCC
>JASHTR010000410.1 GCA_030040455.1 Terriglobia bacterium
TAAGCCAAATGTTGTATGAAGGCAGAAGCCTGGTTATATTGCCCGGGTTCAGAATTACCGACCGGTCCTGAGGAATGGTTGTGCGCGGCCCCCACCATAACCGCAACCGGAGGAATTCCGCAGCGCTCCCGGATCTGCTCCCGTGCGGCCTCGACCACACCCCGCGGGATGAACACCGTGTCAGTTCCCACTAGCGCCACGCGCATTGCGCCATCGTCGAAAACTGCGGCTCGCACCTTGCACGGATCATGAAATCCCTTCACGTAGTTCGGGACATAATCCCCGGGCATTTCTATTCCGGTGTCGGGCGTGATATCGCGCTCGGCAAAGCCCACCCTCAAAAGCCGGCCCTCCGCGATCACATCCACCTGACCCAAGTACTCTGGCACCAGCGTCGGCGACTCAAGCGGCGGAGCCTCAGGTGCCGCATGAGCCTGCTTGTCAAAGGCGTAGGCACTCCCTCCTGCGACAATTCCCGCTAGAGCATTTCGTCTGAAAAATTCTCTCCGATTCACTAATCTGGCCTCCGCTCTAAGTTTGACACTACGCCTCGAACTAGGTGACACGGTATTCATCGGACCCAGCAACGAAGCAAGTTAATTAGCGAATAGATTTCTTGATGGAGTACGATAGGCCGCGTTCGTACACTGAAATTCTCTCACATGCTATTCCCCGGGCTTTGCGGGCTCAAAATGCAACCCTCCCCGTAAGCACGATCGCTCTCGCTCCTCCTGCCACCACCAGGTTACCTCCTACGCTCAGACCTCCCAGCGGGGCATAGACACGCCCGACCTGCGAAGGCACCGAAATATTACTATAGGGAAGCTCGAACGTTGGCGTATTGAACAGATCCAGGGCCTGCGCCTCAATCGTAAAAGTGATCCGGCCTTCTTTCATCGGAAACTCTTTCCCAAGGGACATATTATTAAGGTACTCACCTGGCGCCTCCAGGATATTCGCCCCGCTGTTGCCAAAGGTTCCGGCCGCCGGAACAGTGAAACACGCGGCATTAAACCAGTCACCAAAATTCCGGCTGCTGGGTATGTTGCCGTTGCAAATTCTGTCGGGTATACCGCCGAATGTATCGGTGTTCGACGGGTCCGAGCCCGAATAGGACGGAGTGAAGTATTGCCCGCCCTGAAGGGTAGTGATCCAGTTCAAATGCCAACCTCCGAGGATTGCATTTACAGAGGCCGAGCTCCGGCTCCCGAACCGCTGGCCTCGGCCAAAGGGGAGGAGGTAAACAAACATAAGATTAGCCACGTTCCGCGGGGTGTACGCATCGTGATTCCATGGGTTCAGATTATATGGGTTTTGCAAGTTCTCCATGTTATCCATATTGTTGGCATACGTGTAATTGGCATCAAAGGTGAAATTTCCCACTCTTCTCTTAGCCGTGAGCAGCAATCCATCGTAATCCGATTCTCCGTTCTCCATTAAGTATTCGGTATCGACAAACTGAGGAAAGGGTCTTCTGCTTTGCGTGAAAGGGATCAAGCTAGGTTCGGGCAAGTTGGTGTCGGGGGCCAGATAGGCCAGGCCTCTGCCCCGCGTGCCAACGTAAGAGAGGGAGAGGCCAACGTGATGTGTCTCTCGCTCCACGGTTACGTTGAATTCGTAGATGTCCCCGTTTTTGACGTTGGTCGGATAACCGGTTACGCTTTGCGAAGGGACTGACGCCTCCGCGATGCTGGCGGGAAAAGGATTGGGCATGGCAAATTCCGGTTGGCCACTCGTAAACTGGTTGATGTACGTTTCCGCGATACTGAACGGAGCTGGCGAGGTCACCAGGCTCTCCTCGGTGGGATCTTCAATGGTAGTCCCCAAGGGCTGCGTGTACATCCCGAAGCCGCCTCTAATGACAGTGTTACTCGAGATCCGGTACGCTACACCGAGCCGAGGACGGAACAGCTTCGTGTCAGCGTTCGGCACGGATTGGCCAGTTGTTACGGTGATATCGGTCGGATAGAGAGGACTGACCTTGCTGAGCGCCGCTTGGGGAATGATCACGTCGCCACTAATTGGATTCCAATTGTAGTTCAGGCCGTCTTCATAGCTGGCGAAGCTGGAGAAATCCCAGCGCAACCCGTAATTGAGTGTTAGCTTGGGAGTGATTCTAAAGGCGTCCTCCGCATATAAGCCCATTTCGTAGGCATGCGAGGTTCGCGGGACCAAGGGGTTTAGGCGCTCGCTGTCGATCGGCAAACCCAGCAGGAAATCTGCGTAGGGGTTTCCTGTAAACGTTCCCTGGTAGGTAAAACTGCCGTATGTACCGGCAGGATATTCCTCAGTGTAGTTGGTCCAGGGAACCACCTGGACCCCAAATTTGGCCACGTGTCGGCCTTTGGCCCAACTGAGCGACTCGTCGTAGGTGTAGACGTTTGAGTCCAGAGGAATGACCCCCGGTTGTTGAGTTAAAGCGCTAACTCCAGTAATAGCAGTGTCGGGGAATCCCATGGCCTTGTATCCGTTGGGATTGACGCCTTGGAGGCCGACTGCACCGACTGCTACGTTTCCATCTACAGGCGTGAATCCAAGCTCAGGTATGCCATCATGGATATGATCCAGGGCCCATCCCCAGCGAAAATTGTTGACCAAATTGGGCGAGAACGTATAGGTGTCGGAAACAACGACCGAGTGGTGATAGCGGTTCCGCGTCCAGGTTCCCACATCAGGAAAATTCCCCGCCAGCAGATACGGTGTGATACGGTCAATGTAACGGCCATAAAGTGAATGTTTAGAGGAAAAGTTGTGATCAACTCGTGCGTTCCAGCTATCATATTTGTAGATGTCTGAAGGATGCGGGAAAAAGAATCCGAAATTGTTGGCTACAATTTGCCCTGACGGCCCTTGATTGGCCGTGGGAATGTAAAGCTGCTGCATTTTATCCGCTTCGCTGCTTATCATTCCCTGTGGAATGATATTGCCGGGGAATGCAGCGCCCGTGTACGGGTTAATAACTGGCGTAGAGATTTGTGAAAAATCGCCTTGGCGCTCCAAACTGTCCGGCACATTTTCATTGCTAAAGCTGGAGGAAGGGATTCGTATGAAATAATAATCTACAAAAAAGAAGGTGCGATCTTTCTTAAGTGGCCCTCCAAATTCAACGTCACCCTCATGGGTCTTAAAGGGGATCTTGGTTGGGTCGGTTGGGAACCGGGCGTCGAGAGCGGAATTCATCTCATAGAATTGTGCGGATCCGTGGAATGCGTTGGCTCCACTCTTGCCGGTCATTGTGAATGTCACAGGGCGGCTGAATTCGGC
This sequence comes from Terriglobia bacterium, assembly GCA_030040455.1. Lineage (GTDB taxonomy): Bacteria > Acidobacteriota > Terriglobia > UBA7540 > UBA7540 > RH2-MAG17b. The sequence goes on from JASHTR010000410.1 coordinate 3,265, forward strand.
AGGAGCGTTCGTGGTGATCAGTTCGAGGTTCTGGTCGGTGTTAAGATTATTCACTAAGTTTACGGTGCCGTCATTTCCGATTCCATCCATCGATTCTTCTACGTCACTGGGGGGCAGCCCCGCGATACTCAAGCTGAATCCGCCTCCCTCGGACTGAACCATCGGCAGAAACAGCATTGCTGCTTGCGGGAATTCCTGGTCGGAAACGGGATTGTTGTGGAAATCATTGCCGTTGATTCCGCTGGTGATTTGGGCATTCTCGGTTGAAATCACGGCCGCCCCGGCCGTGACGGTTACCTGCGTGCTGGTCGAACCCACTTCCAACCGAACGTCCACTCGCCGCGTTTCGTTGCCGACGATAACGATATCGGTAGCGACGAATGTTTTAAATCCGGAAGTACTGCAGGTCAGTCGGTACGTGCCGGGAAGGACGTAGGGAATTTCATAGTCACCATCCGTGTTGCTCACCGCCGTCCTGCTGACGTTCCTGGTGATGTTCGTGAGCGTTATTTTGGCATTGGGCACAACGGCGCCTGAAGGGTCCGTAACATGCCCTCTCACCGCGGCCAGGTTAGTTTGGGCGATGCCTGGAGCGGGCCCGATGAGAACGACCAAGCCCAAAAGCAGCGGCACCATTGAATAATAAGACTTCATACGGTATGACTTTGAGTTCGATCTCATAGCTCTCCTCCAGAGACGTTTTGCAGAAAACCTTTATCGATAGGTGCGATCACGATTGGATGGCCCCTCACGTCCGAGCCCACAGACAGGCTCGGCTCGTGTCCGTTTGAGTCACCGATCTCGACTGCTCCGCCCTCTCACATCCGATGTTTCGCATCGAGAAACTACTGATCCATTCACAACCATCTTATTTATTACTCCGCTGTTGGCTTGTCAAGAAGAAAAACGTGAAGAAGGTAATGCTCGGTTTCGGGCGCCTAGCGCGATGCATCGGCCAGGCATCTGGCCGCTTGCCAGCTTAAAGGCGGGTACGACCTCGGCCGCCGTACTCGAAGCTAAGGCATTACTGGAGAGAACAGCGCTGATTTTCCCGATATTTTCTGCTCCGATCCAGACAAGACGTAGAACCGGAACGAGGCAAAATCCGTGGCAGAAGGGTTTTTTGGCCGGAATCCGAGCTATCTCGGAGGCGTCCTCCGAGTTGGGGAGAGATGCCGCCGACCGGGACCGCAGACGACCCAAGAGAGGTCTTGGAGAGCTTCGCCATAGGGGCTTCATCGATTTGCCTGAAGAGGCGGGACGAGAACTGATGGCTCGTCGTGGTGGCAGGCTACGATGCTGCTGCTCATGCATTGGCGGCGAACGCAGGACTCACAATCCTTAGAATCGATCGAGTCAATCGATCCGAAACGACGGAAAAAATGAAGAAACTTTCCAGGATGTAGTGCTTGACACATACGTTATCATAAAGGAATATGAAACTTAGGTTGTGCATGGTGAAACAGAAATGTCATATCCGAAGATTTTCTTTCCTCTCGACGGCGAGTTGTATCCCGGCCAAGCTTCCGCATTGGAGAGCTTAAGTGCACGCCCGGATGAAGAGGAGCATTACGGAGGAATAGGAGTCCGGAATTAACGAATCGGAAGCATGGAACGGACACTCAATCGCGGGTTCCTCAAAGTTGTTGCCAAGACATTGCGGCTTATGGAAGCCATGGACAGCTCGGGAAGTGAATCACGTCTCACGGACTTGTCGAAAAGCCTTAAGATGCCCAAGGCGACTGTGTTCCGCATTCTGTTTACATTGGAGTCTCTTGGATATGTGCGGCAAGACCAAGGCACCGGAGCGTACCGACTGACCGAGAAAGCGGGTTGGTTCCATCGGGACCAGTCCTGGGACACTCTCCGCAGTGTAGCCCGACCTTTCATGGAGCGCCTGCTAAGCCGCTTTGAACAAACGGTAAATCTCGGAGTCCTCGATCGCGACCAAGTCCTCTATGTTGAGATTCTTGAAGGTTTGCGCTCTATTCGCATGTTGGCGACGGTGAACACCTATGCTCCACTTCATTGTACGGCAATCGGAAAATCGATGCTTGCATACTTCGCTCCGGAGGAGGTGGCGGAAACAATGAAGCGCCGACCGTTGAGGCGGCTTACAGCCAATACCATCGTTTCGCTGCCACACTTGGTTCGCCACTTACGGAAGATCCACTCGCGTGGCTACGCCGTCGATGACGAAGAAGCGGAACGCGGGGCGCGATGCGTTGCCGCTGCCATTCTCGACCCTGACGGCAAACCCGTGGCCGCCATCAGTGTTTCGGGCCCTATTAGTCACATTCAACGCGGAACCGTCAAGGAGATTGCTGAAGCTGTGATGGGTGGCTGCGCTCAGGTTTCAGAGCAGATGGGATTCGCGCACCCCCAGATTCACCCCTCGGTAGAGGCAAGGCTTCCTGTGGGCTGACGGCTAGGAGAGGCGCACGGTGAAGCAGGACCCCGCT
>JASHTR010000411.1 GCA_030040455.1 Terriglobia bacterium
CCCCTTGGAAAGGAATATCCATGTGGTTCGGCGCTCCAGGCACTTGAGGACAGCCCGCAGCGTGGCCGAGAAGGAGTATCCCGTCTGGCGGCCTTTGACTACAATCTTCAGCGCGGAGTTGTCTTCCACCCAACGTCGCTGGTAAGGCAATAGTTGCACGATGGGTTTCAAAGCGAGCGAGTCCCGGAACTGCGAGCCCGATGCTGCGGTTTGAGCCGGGAGAGTTCGGTCGTCACCTTGTAAGCCAGGGTGAGCGGCTTTTTGCGAAATGCGGCTTGCCCTAGTTTTGAACATCTGCACTCGCCTCACCACCCTCCCCGGACTCCGTAACGGATACAAGACCGTAGATTTCTTGAATTTGCTTGATGATGTCGGGCCCCAATGCACGATCCTCGCCCTTGCCCTCGACGGCTTCCTTGAGCTGCGCTAGCCGGTTGGTTATCAAATCCCGCTTTGCGATCTCTGTTTTCAGGCGAACTTCCAGGAATCTCCGATCGAGATCGAGTTTTTCACTTTTGAGGCGGAAAGACTTTTCCTTGAGGCGCTTATTTTCTTGCTGATCCTTCACGCGGAGGGCGCTTTGAAATCGCAAGCGTGCCTCTCCCCGGCTCAATCCCATCAAGCCTGTAATCAGCACCGCTTCGGCAAGGTCGCTCCGGCCTGACTCCGGATCTGCAAGAGTCTGCTTCAGGCAACGAGCGGTCTGCAGCATGTGGCGGATGCGCTGCTGCTGCAAGCTGACGTTAGATCGGAAATAGCCCTCGATCACTCGCAACGGCACTTCCTCCTCACTTCCGTCATTCACTGCTTCCATCGCATCTTCGAAGGTGGCGCCCTCGATAAGCATTTTCGCCACCACACTGCGCTGCAATTCCGTAAGCTCGTTCGTGCCCGCACCGTCGCCGTGGGATGGCGCTGGCTTGTTTTTGACCTTCTGCTCTTTGTCGGCTCTATGATTCGCCATTATTTATCCGGCTGAAGATAAATGCCGTCGTCCTGCGGCAGACGACCGTCGCGATAATCAATCCCTTTTGCTGTGATCTTTACCAACGATACATTCCGGTGGCTATGTGGTCCCCGGACTCCTTCCACGGCCACGAGTCCTTTCTCAGTCAAATAAGCCACATGAAAATTGAGTTCCTCGAGGGGGATGGGATAGCCAAGAAAATCCAGTTCTCCCTGGAGCAGCGGCAAGGTTGCCGACTGCGGATAGATCAGGCCAAGGTAGTAAAGGATTTTTCCTCGAATGATTTCTCGATGTCGAAGCGACGTCGTCATACTCACATTCCTCGAATGTTGAATTCCGGCTGAGCGCGCGGCAGCGGCCTCGTGGCCGTTACCGTCGAAGTCGCTCCGCAGTATGAGGCAGTTTTCAGTCATCGGACCGGGCAGCCTCCCCGCCGATCACCGGAGTCGGTGAAGGTGCCCCCCGGCCCGACCTTTGCGTGCTCCCCCTCGCAGAGCAACGCAAGCCCTGGATGAAAAATTCCCGGTTTCTTTTCTTCCCTGCATGACTCACGCACTCAGGCTCTTCGTGTCGCCTTGAGGCAGGTGCGCTGTTGGCTTTGTTCTCGCGTCTTCCATGAGTTTCCCGTAAAGCTGCATTCGCCGCATGCCTCGCGGCACATAGTCCGGATCAAATGTTTCACCCTCGGGTTGCCCTGTGTTCCAGCAGCAGAACAAAGCCTCAAAATCACGTGACAACTTTAAGCGAAAGCGGAAGGCGAATTCCGTCAGGAGTTCAACGGCAAGGCGATAGTGAAATTGCGGATCCATCAGATTACGAACGGCCGCCTTTCGACCTACGATTTGATATCCCATGATCTGGGTAAGACCCCACGAAGTGGCCAGCTCGCGCAATTCCGCCTCCTCCATGCTTGAAATACATTGCAAGAAGTCACGGGCAGGCTGCGCGACGGATAGCCATCTCCGCGTTCCTTCGGCATGGAAGGCGGCTCTATCCTGCAAGGTGGCGAACAGGCTGGATCGTTCGATGCTCCCAAAAGCTTTCGTTTGACCGCTCGCAACCGCCGTGAGCTGCGTGTAGGTGGTTGGCTCGAAATATGAAGCGCTGGCATCCCCCCCCGACTCGTTTGCCGTCAGCGCGGCGAGAAATGCATCCGGGAGTGCTGAACCCGACGTGGCCTCGGCGATATACTCCCGCCATTGCGCGTAAATCCGTTCCATGAGCAATCGATCCGGATTGTCTGCCTCTCCCGGAGATAAAGCCGGAGGCGGAGCCGGAGCCGCTGAAAAGACCGATGTTTCGCCTCCTTCCGTTGTCCTCCGTGGTGCGAGAAGGCCGGCATCGCGTTTCATGCGGTGTTGACTCACGAGTAAACACTATCATCCCCACGCTGCGAGATGGAGACACGTGGGACGGGCGAGACATTTTTTTTTGGTGCGAACGTTCGCTGAAAGGTGAGGGAATAGATAAGCGATCAGCTCGCTGGAAGTGATTGCCGCATGAGCTGGGAATTAGGCGCTGCGGTAAAACAATCCGTCCCAAGGCTTAAGGAAGTAACACGTCCGGCGATTCAAATTGAAAATCGGGATCCACGCCTGGAAAATGTGATCGGGTCGGTGCTGATTTTGCGAGGGCTCCTGACCAGCATTCAAACGTCCTGCCGCCGCGCTCATCGCCTTTAAAGAATGCCAGATAGGTCATCGTGTGAAAGCTGGCAAACACTTCGCGGCTCGAATTCGAACGGCCCAGCTCATGGACTGGCCGCCACGTTCCGGAGTTCAGATAGATTTGATGAACCATCCCTCGCACGGCGAAGCAGGAGTCCAGAGCGACGATCTCGTGCTGGTGAGTGTGTCCATAGACAATAAAACGAGCGCGGCGGCTTCTAAACCACTTTTCGCAAAGAGCAAAGGGGTAATAGGATTGCTTTCTGTTTCCGATTTTTCCGCCGAGCCAGCATACCAGACGGCGACCTTCAGGATTCAGAAGCTTTTGTGAAATCATGAGCCCCCACCAAACCTTTTCGCGGTCGGTGAAACGGCCTTTTCCTGCAAGGCTCTGGCGAACGAACGGGAGGCGTAGAAAGCGGGAGGTTAAGTCGCCCCACACCTCTTGAACCCGGCGGCGCACCCGAACGTCCGGGCACGTTCGCCGAAGCAGCCCGCCAACCCAAACCGGCACCATCAAGAGCGGACGGACGTTATCAATTTCTCTGAGGCCGTTCAGGCATTCCTCCGGCAGCAAGTCGCTGAGTTGCGCCTTCACCTCCGCCGCAAAGCTCGTGACGAGATCGACGACGATTGCGTCGCCCAGCGAAGACACATCACGATCACCGGCAAAGTTGAAGCGATCGTAGATGTCGCCATGCCGGGCGAACACCCGGTGATCGTTGAAAATCTCTCGGATGTCGCGGGCAGCGAGCTCTTCCGGATCGTGGGGGAAAGGTAACAACGGGTCATTCTCGAGACCCAACGCCTCCACGATCTGGCGACGGATTTCGACATATGGAGGAAACGGAAGGTGATAAAACCAATCGTGGTTGCCGACCATATAGAAAATCCGGACCCGCATCGGCGGACGGTGGCCGCTTGGCGACCCGCCCGCCCCGCGGAGCGGCCGACCCTCTGGAGTTGCCGGAGGGACGCGGGTCAGAGCGGTGCCGTGGAGTTTTTTCATCATCGCAAAAAAAGGGGCGTTTCTTTTGAGAATCCCTTCGGTAATAGTTCTGATTTTTTCTGGCAGCTCTCCGCCTCGCGGACCATCCCACGGCCTTACCCATGAAGGGGCGCTATTCCCTTCTTTCAGCCACTTTGAAGAACGAAGAACATCCAGGATGTCCCCCAAGAGAACGACATTCAGCTCTTCAATCGGCCGATACTTGCCGTCCGCCCGCCACGAAGCCGCATAGGCGAGACTCCGGAGCCGATCACGAAAAACCCGGAGCGTGCCCTGATGGACCGTTTCACCGGAGCTGCCGTCCGTCAGATGAACGTCACTGATAATGACCAGCATCCTGGCCCTCCGTAAGCTTGGCAGAGATTCGCCTTGTCAGTTTGAATCGAGGGGGTGGCTCGCTGCATTGTAAGACAACGGCGTGAGAGGATGGAGACAAGAGAGACTCATGAGACGTTTTTTTAGGGAATGCAGGTCAAGGTGCGCGGGCTCAAAACAAAATCAGAGGGAGAAAGCCGTTTTGCGAGGGCGGCGCTGACAAGAAGGGCAAAAGTGGCTGCTCCGACCGCAGATCACGATTCGTTGGACGGTGTTATTGCAGCGCCGGCAAGGCTGGCCTGCTCTTCCGTAAACTTGCAATCTGGACATAAATTTGCCCGGGCGCCCTTCAATATCGATATAATCCCGAAAAGTCGTTCCCTGAAGAGCGATGGCGCGGCGTAGAACGTTACGGACTGCGCGGTAAAGCGCACGGCGAGCAGCTTTTGAGACTTTCCCCGCCGGGGTCTGAGGATGGACGCGCGCCGCGAAGAGCGCTTCATCCGCATAGATATTTCCCAGGCCGGAGAGGACTTGTTGGTTCAACAGCCATCCTTTAATAGCGCCATGTCTCTTCCCCATTCGACCCGTGAATTCACTTTCGGTCACTTCGAGCGCGTCCGGGCCCAGCGAATGAAGCATTTGCTCTGTCTCCTGTGGGGTCGAGAGGCGTAACATTCCAAACCGGCGGGGGTCACAGTAGCGAAGTTCTTCGCGGCCGTCATCCAAGGAGATGCAGGCGTGCGTATGAGGCAACAGCGGGGCCTCACGAGGGTTGAGCACGAGCCGCCCCGTCATCCCCAGGCGCACGATGAGGTCAGCGCGCGGGCGTGAACCCTCGCCACTCAATTCCATAATCAGCGTTTTTCCTTTTCGATGGAAGCTGGCGACGCGGCGTCCTTCCATCCAGCTTGCCGGCTGGCCGCGAACGGTGCCGGGGCGAAGAACCCTGATGGCCGAAATCCTTCTTCCCAGAACACGGCGCTCCAGGCCTTGCCGGACGGTTTCAACCTCGGGTAACTCAGGCATAGAGAAAACGCCCCTTCTCGGCCTCGACCCGCACGCAGCTTCGCCAGCTTGAAACCGAGGCATTATTTTCCATCATAAGCTTTGCTTTTCAATATGGAAACTTCGGGTTAGAGTCAATACTCTATGCAGCGACCATTGGTGATCACGATTGACGGCCCCGCCGGAGCAGGCAAGAGCACCGTCGCCCGGAGATTGGCCGGGCGTCTGGGTCTAACCTACCTCGATAGCGGTGCCACCTATCGCGCGGCCGCACTCGAGGTGTTAGAGCACGGGGTTTCTCCTGACGATGCAAGCACCGCCATTTCCATTATCCGCCAGGCTGAAATCGTACTTCGGCCGGGGCGATCTCAATTGCGCGTTCTGCTGAACGGGAAAGACGTGACGGGCCAAATCCGCTCGCCGGAGGTCACGCTTGCCGCCGCGCAAATCTCCCGGCTACCGGAGGTGCGGGCGAAACTAGTTGCATTGCAGCGAACCTTCGCACGGGGCCCAGGCGTGGTGATGGAAGGACGCGACATCGGGACGATCGTCTTTCCGGATGCGCCGCTCAAAATATTTTTAACGGCCCGTCCGGAAGAGCGCGCCCACCGCAGGTTGGTTGAGGGCAAGGAAAGCGGAAGGAACGCGACCCTCGAGCAGACGGCCTACGAGATTGGCCGAAGGGATCAACTGGACGCAGAAAGAAAAATCTCTCCGCTGGTGGCTGCGCCCGATGCCCGTGTGATCGATTCATCCACGCTCACAGCGGATCAGGTAGTAGAACGCATCATTGGACTTGCAAAGGAGCGAGGACTATTGAGAGGAAATCAAAACGCGGGTAGCGGCTAGCCGCGTTCAGCGCTTTTCTGGCCGTGGGCTTTTGAAGTATTGTTTTGGGACGATGTCCAATGTTCATCGGCTGCGCACCACAGGTCGGATCTTTTTCGTCACGGTCAACCTGCGTCGCCGGGTACCAGCTTTCGGTGCCCCCGAATACTCGCTGATCGTTGCGGGTAGCCGGGACATGCTGCCGCCTAGCACGTCTGTGGCTGGCGGTTTCGCAGACATCACAAGACGATGCCTGCACTACCCAAGGCTGCCGCCTCGGCCTTTGGGTTAGGTCCGTACCGGTTTTCGCCCGCGTGGCTGTCTTGAGCTAAGAAAACCAGAAGGACGATAGCTCCGATCAGTGGTAGGAGACCAATAAAGAGCCACCATCCGCTGCGATTTGTGTCATGCAGCCTGCGGACCTGTACGGCCAGACCCGGGATCAGGACGGCTAAAGTGTACAGTGCGGTTAACAGTCCGATACGGATGGTCGCGAGATCGATGATCGTGACTACGATGCTGATCAGCACGTTGAACAAAGTGAAATACCAGAACTCTGATCGGCGCGCTCGCCCTGAGAACACCCCATACTTCTTCAAGACCGCAATATACCAATTCATTTCCCCCTCCTTGTTTTCGTACCGGCCGGAACTTCAGTTCGAGCGCGTATTATAACCCCCAATCCGTCGACTGCGCGCAGCCCACCTTGCCGACGACCTTATAGACGCACGACCTCACTCACGCTTAATTCAAAATACGAATTAACGGTAGCTACTGTTACGTGCCGCTGAATTGTGCGGATTGTTTCGTGCAGCCAACTTACCGGCTGCCGTTGCTCATGGAGGCCAGGAACTGGGAGTTGTTCTGGGTCTTGTTCAGTTTGTCAGTGATCAGCTCCATGGTCTCGACGGGGGAGAGAGGATTCAACACCTTGCGCAGCACCCAGATTCGATTCAGCTCGTCCTTGGGGACCAGCAATTCTTCCTTCCGCGTGCCCGATCGGTTGATGTCGATGGCGGGGAACACGCGCTTATCTACGAGTTTGCGGTCAAGGAGGATTTCCATATTTCCGGTGCCTTTGAACTCTTCAAAAATCACATCATCCATACGGCTGCCAGTATCAATGAGCGCTGTGGCAATGATCGTGAGGCTTCCGCCTTCTTCCACATTGCGAGCCGCCCCGAAGAAACGTTTGGGCCGCTGCAATGCGTTCGAATCCACGCCGCCGGAAAGGACTTTGCCGGAAGGGGGGACCACGGTGTTATAAGCGCGCGCCAAGCGCGTGATCGAATCGAGCAGGATCACCACGTCGCGGCGGTGCTCCACCAGCCGCTTGGCCTTTTCAATCACCATTTCGGCCACCTGCACGTGGCGAGCGGCAGGCTCATCGAACGTCGAGCTGATGACTCCGCCCTTCACCGTCCGTTGCATGTCCGTCACTTCCTCGGGCCGCTCGTCGATGAGCAGAACAATAAGGGTGATTTCCGGATGGTTCGCGCTGACGGAGTTGGCGATCGTCTGCAGCAGCATGGTCTTGCCCGTGCGCGGCGGGGCCACGATCAGGCCACGCTGCCCCTTGCCGATTGGCGTCAAAAGGTCCAGCACGCGGGCGGAGGTATTCTCCTTTGTCGTCTCCAGGCGGATGCGCTCCATCGGATAGAGCGGCGTCAGATTGTCGAAAAAGATCTTGTTGCGGGATTCATCGGGGGGCTCGAAATTGATGGCCTCCACCTTGATGAGGGCGAAGTAGCGCTCTCCTTCCTTGGGAGGGCGGATCTGGCCGGAAATAGTGTCTCCGGTGCGCAAGTCAAACTTTCTGATCTGCGAGGGCGAGACGTAGATGTCATCCGGACCGGGAAGATAATTGTAATCGGGCGCGCGCAGGAAGCCGAAGCCATCCGGCAGGCACTCGAGCACACCCTCCGAGAAGATGAGACCGCTTTTTTCCGTCTGCGCCTGCAATATCTTAAAGATCAGCTCCTGCTTGCGCATCGTGCTCGCGCCCACCACGCCGAGGTCCTTGGCCACCGAGACGAGCGTCCCGATGTTCATCTCCTTCAGCTTGGCGATATCAAGGACTTCCCCGTCCTTAAGATCCTGTATTCTTTCTTCCTGAATTTCTTCTTGTTTTCTTGAAGGCATGGTTTTCTCTCAAATGGGGATCAATCGGGTTCGTCACCGGCCCTGTCAACTTTAATTCAATCGGTCACAGGCTGAATCTTTGCGGTGTCGTCATTCAGCGAGGGATAATAGGGGTTCTTATCACGGCAAGATGACAGCCAGGAAAGACTTCCACGCGCCGTTGCATCTACGGTATCAGAATTCGGGACCGGTGGATATTCGAATCGAGCCGACTAAAGACAATACAGAATCATCCGACGCTCGGTTGGATGCTATCTACTCCTTCCGAGTTTCTCGCGCCGGGCGCACACCTGTCAAGATTTTCCACCTTCCACGCTCCAACCCACCATGCGGCAGAGGGTCGCTCTTGTCTTCAGTTCGCGAGGGGTTCCCGGTCACCTTCGTGGGAGCCCGGCTCGATCGTTGGCGGAGGCGTAGGAGCCTCAGCCGCAAGTGTCGGCCGCCCCTCCGGGGCGCGCTCTAAGGCCAGATCAAGCACTTCATCCATACTCTCGACGAAGCGGACCGCCATCTCCCCCTGGATGGCTTCCGGGACGTCGGCTAAATCCTTCTCGTTATCCTTCGGCAGGATCACCGTTTCACAGCCCGCGCGATGGGCTGCCATCAGCTTCTCCTTGACGCCGCCAATCGGCAGAACCTTGCCTCGCAAAGTGATTTCCCCCGTCATCGCCAGATCACGGCGGACCGCGATTCGCGTCAACGCGCTCACCACCGCTGTCGCCAGTGTAATGCCGGCCGAAGGGCCGTCCTTGGGAATGGACCCTTCCGGCAGATGAATATGAATATCGACACGACGATAGAATTCGGTATCGAGGCCAAAGCGCGCCGCGCGCGAGCGGACGTAACTCATGGCGGCCTGGCCGGACTCTTGCATCACTTCACCCAGCTTTCCCGTCAGGATCAGCCGGCCTTTCCCCGCCATCGTGGTGGCCTCGATATGAAGGATCTGTCCACCCACCTCTGTCCAGGCAAGGCCGGTCGCAAGGCCCACCTCGTTCTTTTCCTCCGACCGTGTATCGCGGAACTTGATCACACCGAGATATTCCTTCAGGTCGTTCGGAGTGACAGTGACCTGGAGGCTTCGGCCCTCTTTCACAACTTTGCGCGCCACCTTGCGGCAAATATTGGCGATTTCGCGCTCCAGGTTGCGGACGCCCGCTTCGCGTGTATAGCTGCGGATGATCTCGATGATGCCTTCATCGGTGAGGGTGAGGTTCTCCGACTTCAACCCTGTCGCCTCCCGCTGCTTGCGGACGAGAAAACGCTTGGCAATCTCCAGCTTCTCGGGTTCGGTATACCCCGGAAGCCTCAGGATCTCCATGCGGTCCTGAAGGGGCTGCGGGATGGTGTGAATGACATTGGCCGTCGTAATGAAAAATACCTTGGAGAGATCATATTCCACGTCCAGGTAGTGATCCATGAAGGTGTTATTCTGCTCGGGGTCAAGCACCTCCAGCAGCGCGGCGGAGGGATCGCCGCGAAAATCCATGCTCATCTTATCCACTTCGTCCAGGAGGAAGATCGGGTTCACCACGCCCGCCTTCTTCATCATCTGAAGGATCTGTCCCGGCAGCGCGCCAATGTACGTCCGCCGGTGGCCGCGGATTTCCGCTTCGTCACGCACGCCACCCAGCGACAAGCGGACGAACTTTCTTCCCGTCGCGCGGGCAATCGAGCGCCCGAGAGAAGTCTTCCCCACTCCGGGCGGCCCCACAAAGCACAGAATCGAGCCTCGCGGCGTCTTCATGAGCTGGCGCACCGCGAGGAATTCCAGGATGCGCTCCTTGATCTTTTCAAGCCCGTAGTGATCCTCTTCCAGGATCTTTTCGGCGCGGTAGATGTCCCTGATTTCCTTCGATTTCTTCTTCCACGGCACCGCCAGAAGCCAGTCGAGGTAATTCCGCGAGACCGTCGACTCCGCGGACATGGGCGGCATCATTTCCAGCCGCTTCAGCTCCGTCGTCGCCTTCTCATGCGCGTCCTTGGTCATGCCGGAAGCTTCGATCTTTTTCTTCAACTCGTCGATCTCGCTCTTCTCGTTGCGGCCGAGCTCCTTTTGTATCGCCTTGATCTTCTCGTTGAGATAATATTCGCGCTGCGCGCGCTCCATCTGCCGCTTCACCCGTCCCTGGATGGTGCGGTCCACGTTCAGCTTCTCGATTTCGATATCAAGAATATCCGCCAGGCGCGTCAACCGGTCCATCGGATCGAAAATCTCGAGCAACTCCTGCTTTTCTTCGATCGAAACGTTGAGGTTGGCCGCCACCGTGTCCGTGAATTTGCCGATCTCATCTACCTTCACGGCGGCGATCATGGTCTCGTAGTTGAGGCTCTGGGAGAGTTTCACGTACTGCTCGAAAAGAGAGATAATCCGCTGGACAAGCTGATCGACGCTAGGCGTATTGATGGGATGAAAGGCCGCCGTCTTCACGGTCACATGAAAGTAGCCTTCCTCGCTCGAGATTTTCAGGATCTTCCCGCGCTCCGCTCCCTCGACGAGCACCTTAATATTGCCGTCCGGCAGCTTCAGGCTTTGCACGATGTTGGCGATGGTCCCCACCTGGTAGATTTCCCCGGGCTTTGGATCGTCCACCGAAGCGTCGTGCTGGGTGGCGAGAAAAATCTTCTTGTCGCCGGCCAGCGCTTCTTCGAGAGCGCTGATGGAGCTCTCGCGCCCCACCACGAAGGGCGTCATCATATAGGGAAAAATCACCACGTCCCGGATGGGCATCATCGGCAGCGTCCGGGTGTCGCCTTTTTCTCGTCCGGGAAGCATTGAAGAACTCATTAGCCCGCCTTTTCCAGCACCAGGGAATCAAAACTGATCTCGTGCGTCCGCACCATCTCCTCGGTAATGACAAACTCCCGCACTTTGCGCTGGCTCGGGAGGTGGTACATCACATCCAGCATCAGGTCCTCTAGAATCATCCGTAAGCCTCTCGCCCCCAGCTTGCGCTCCAACGCCTGCCGCGCAATGGCACGAAGCGCCTCGTCGGTGAAGCGCAGCCTGACGTTTTCGAATTCGAAGAGCTTCTGGTACTGCCGCGTCAGCGCGTTCTTGGGCCGGGTCAGAATCTCAATCAACGCCCCCTCGTCCAAATCACCCAGCACCGATATCACCGGCAGCCGTCCCACGAATTCGGGGATCATTCCGTACTTAATAAGGTCTATCGGCTGAACTTGCTCCAGAGTTGCGATATTCCTCCGGGCGTGCGGTGACGGCGCGTCCGACGCTTCGGAGCGGAAGCCCATGGACTTCTTCCCGATCCGGCGCTCAATGATCCGCTCAAGGCCCACAAACGCCCCGCCGCAAATGAAAAGGATGTTGGTCGTATCGACCGGCGTGAATTCCTGGTGCGGGTGCTTGCGTCCGCCCTGCGGCGGTACGTTGGCGATGGTGCCTTCCAGAATTTTCAGCAGTGCCTGCTGAACGCCCTCGCCGGATACGTCGCGGGTGATGGAGGGGTTCTCGTCCTTTTTGGCGATCTTATCGATTTCGTCGATATAAATAATGCCTTGCTGCGCCGTAAGCACGTCCCCGTTGGCGTTTTGCAGCAGCTTCAAAATGATGTTTTCCACGTCCTCGCCGACGTATCCCGCCTCGGTCAGCGTGGTGGCGTCCACAAGCGCAAAAGGAACCTCCAGCAACCGCGCCAGGGTTTGGGCGAGCAGCGTTTTTCCCGTGCCCGTGGGTCCAATCAGCAGAATGTTCGATTTCTGGAGCTCCACGTCGCTGCGCATCCGGGTGAGGAGGATGCGCTTGTAGTGATTGTAAACGGCCACCGAGAGTTTCTTCTTGGTTTTTTCCTGTCCCACCACGTACTGTTCGAGGAACGCCTTCACTTCAACCGGCTTGGGCAGTTTGCCTTGGGGCAGCGGCGAGCGGTCGCTCGCGTCCTTCTCCAGGATCGTATTGCACGCCACGACACACTCATCGCAAATGTAGGCGCGGAAGCGGTCATCGGGCGAGGAAATCAACTTACGGACCGCATCCTGGGTCTTGTGGCAGAACGAGCAGCGCAAAACTTCCTCGGTTCCCGCGCGCTTCACGGTTTTCCTCCGCCTCTATTTATGTTTGTGGATGATCTCATCCAGCATTCCGTATTCGAGCGCCTGCTGCGCGCTCATCCAGAAGTCGCGCTCCACGTCACGCTCGATTTTCTCAAGGCTCTGGCCGGTGTGCTTGGCCATAATCTCATTGATGTTGGCCCTCATGCGAAGGATTTCCCGCGCGTGAATGTCAATGTCGGTCGCCTGGCCCGAAAGCCCTCCCATGCTCGGTTGGTGGATCAGCACCCGTGAATTGGGGAGGGCGTAACGCTTTCCCGAAGAGCCGGCCGCGAGCAGCAACGCCGCCGCGCTTGCCGCCTGCCCAATGCAGATGGTGGCGACGTCCGGGCGGATAAACTGCATTGTATCGTAGATCGCCATGCCTGCGGTCACGCTCCCCCCGGGAGAATTGATGTATAACTGGACGTCCTTCTCGGGATCCTCTGCCTCCAGGAACAATAACTGAGCCGTCACCAGGTTCGCAACCGTGTCATCAATCGGCGTGCCGATAAAAATAATATTATCCCGCAGCAGCCGTGAATAAATATCGTAGGCGCGCTCCCCCCGATTCGTCTGCTCCACGACCATGGGGATCAGGGCCATATTACGCTCCTTCACTTTCATGCTGTTCTGGGAGTTCACCGGAAGCGGGGGAAGCCACCGGGCTCTCGGCCCGAACCACCCTGGCATTGTTGTAGATGAAATCCAAAGCCTTTTGGGTACGGCGGCTAGATTGGAGTCTAGCCAGCCCGCCATTCCTTGTCAAGCGTGTTTTCAAGCTTGCAGGGGATTCGCCGTTTCCCGGCGAGGAAAGGTCCCGCAGAGTATCGTCAATTTCCGCCTCCGAAACCTCAATGTTTTCCCTGCTCGCTACCTTTTCCAGAATCAGCGAACCGCGCACGTCTTCTTCAGCTTCCGGCCGCAAATCCGTGCGCCATTTTGACCAGTCAATTTTAGCATTCTCCACATCCACACCCTGGTCAACCAGCGCTCCGGCCATGCTTCGCAGCCTCTGGCTCAGCCGCTCTTCAATCAGAGTGGCCGGCACCGGAAATTTCGTGCGCTCCATCAATATTCCCAGCAATTTCTTCTTCGCTGCGGCTTCGTACTCCTTTCGGCGGCGCTCCTCAAGCTGTTTCCGCAACGACCCGCGCAACTCTTCAAGCGTTGAGAAACCACTCACCGTCTTGGCCAATTCATCATCCAGTGGAGGCACCACCTTACGCTTGACAGCCTGAATCTCCACACGGAAGCTCACCACCTTTCCGGCAAGCCCCTTCCGGGGGAAATCTTCGGGGTATCTCACGTCGAATTCCCGCACGTCGCCCCCGCAAACGCCCCGGAGGTTTTCCCTAAACTCCGGCAGCGTGTTTTCTTCGCCCAGACGAATCGTACCCTCCTTGACCTCGACGAGGCGGATCTTCCGCGACCTTGCGTCCCAGCCCTCATAGGCAGCGCTGAGAACATCGCCATCTTCCGCCGGGCGATCGTTCACCACTTCAAAGGTTGCCGCCGACTCCCGGGTTTCTTCAAGTACCCGCGCCACATCCTCGTCGGTTACCGTTACCGGGTCCTCGGCCACCTCCAGTCCCTTGTATTCACCAAGCTCAAACTGGGGGTACACCTCGAAAATCGCCTTGGAGGTGAGCGGCGCCTCTTCCTCAAACTTTACGTCTTCGAAGCTCGGATCACCCGCCACGACCAGGTTCTTTTCCTTGACGACATCCTTGAAGAAACGGGGCAGAAGGCTTTGCACAACTTCTT
>JASHTR010000412.1 GCA_030040455.1 Terriglobia bacterium
ATAAAGAAAGTTCTGAATCTCTGATCGAGCAGCTCAGCAACCCCGCTCGCAGCAATCAAGCTCTCCTTGCCTTGCTTGCCAACGGCAAAGATTCTGTCCCTGTACTGGTCGAGTTCTTGCGTACTTCGAAGCCTTCGACGGTGGCAGAAGCGCGACTTCTTGCCGTGGAGGGGCTGGGCATCCTAAGAGGCATTCAGGCCCGTGATGCTCTGATAGAGGTTGCAACAGAGCGTTTGGAAGCCATTCGTGATCCGGTGGTGCGGTTTGCCGAGGAGGCGGTGGCCAGCCGTGCGGCTCTGGCCTTGGCGGATTTTGCCGATGCAAGCGCCCGCCAAACCCTGCTGGGGCTGTTATATCGGAAGCCTCTTGCGGGGGTCGCGGAAGCTTTTGAAAAGTTAAGAGACGGTCGTGCCATCCCCAAACTTGTCGAGTGGCTGGAGGAGGACTTCGTCTCTGAGCAAGCCAGCCGCGCGATTTTGGCGTGTGGTCGAACGGCTATTCCTTACCTCCGGGCGTCCTTACAAGAAAAAAAGATTCGTTACGGTTCGGAAACGGGAATGAGCCAGCGGCGGCGCGCTCGCATCCTCGATCTGCTCGCTGATCTGGCTGACGCCGAAGAGATTGACTCGATTCAGGCCCTGCTTCAAGACCCTATTGAAGCGGTGCGCCTCAACGCGGTTCAGTTGTTTCTCCGTTGTGGGACACTTCCTCAAAAACTGGCGGCATATCAGTCCGGCCTGGCTCTCCTCGACTCCAGAGATAGCGGGATTCGCAACAGATGTCAGGAATTATTGGTCTCTTTCTTTCATTTGGGCTCTCATCTTGTTCAAGAAGAGATTGAGCGCCGCCGCGCTCGCGGGGAATCTGAAGCGCCCGTTTATCCTCGCGAAACAACGCTTGCGATCCTGATTCGAATCGCCCAGAACCTCTAAAAGAGAGGACCCTCTTGAAGCAGACCTTTCAGGCTCCCGCAAAAACCCCGCTTCAAGACTCCTGGTTGAATCGCAACGTCGTGGGGATGGGCCTCACGAGCTTCCTTTCCGACGCGGGCCACGAAATGGCAACGGCAATTCTTCCAGGCTTCCTCGCGGTGCTCGGGCTCTCGCCGGAAATGTTGGGTCTCATTGAGGGTATCGCGGACTCCACATCGAGCTTTGTGAAGCTGGGCTCGGGCTGGCTTTCTGACCGTTTGGGTCACCGAAAGCCCATGACGGTGGGAGGCTATGCCTTGACCGGAGCCTCACAAGGTCTTTTTGCGTTTGCCTTCGGATTGCCTCTGCTGTTAGTAGGTCGCACCATCGGATGGTTTGGGCGGGGGATTCGCAGCCCACTGCGCGATGCCATGCTGGCCAATTCTGTAACCGCCCAGGATCGCGGCAAGGCGTTCGGCTTTCACCGCGCCGGCGACACCCTCGGAGCGATTGTTGGCCCGCTGGTCGCCGTTTGGCTGCTGGCATACTTTCATCCACGGATGACGGACCCTTCTGAGCCGTTCCGGATCATCTTTCTGTTGACGCTCATTCCGGGACTGGGCTCCAGCGTGGCATTCGTTGCGTTGGTTCGTGAAAGGCGGGGCGTGCCCTCGCAGATGAAGTTTTGGACAACGGTGAAAGCTTTGCCGCCGTCTTTCCGTCGGTTCCTCTCAGGCGTGGGAATCTTCGGTATGGGGGATTTTGCACGGACGCTGATGATTCTTGCTGCGACGCAATTGCTCACACCGCGGTACGGTCTTAGCCGAGCTACAGAGATCGCAGGGTTGCTTTATGTCGGCTACAACATAGTTTATGCCGCCTATTCCTATCCCGTGGGCACGCTATCGGACCGCCTGGGGCGGCATGGGTTGCTCTCCTTCGGCTATATGGCAGGCGCGTTGGCATCATTGGGTTTTCTCGCTGCATTTTTGTGGAAGCTGGACGTTGTTATCTATCTTCTTTCGCTCTTCGGGCTAAGCGGATTTTCCATTGCCATTGTAGACGCCCTCGAGGGAGCACTTACGGCTGACCTCGTGGTTGAGGACTTAACGCGAGGTACGGCCTACGGAGTGCTTGGGACGGTCAATGGCGTGGGCGATTTGGCGGCCAGCGTCATCGTAGGAGCGCTGTGGACAGCGGTTTCTCCCGTATGGGCTTTTGCCTATGCCGCGATTCTGATGGGATTGGGCGGAATAGTCATCTACCGCGTGCGGTTGAATGACAACATAGAGCTCCAAGCATGATTTACGACTGCCCCTCCTGTCGGGCTGAAACTCCTGAGGTGTCCAAATGTCCATTTTGCATCGCCGACGTTCAAGCTTAGTTGCAAGCCACATCGCTCGTGCAACGCCTTGAAAGGAGCAGCACCATTCGCGGCCATCCGGAAGTCTTTATCGATCGGGAAGAAGAGCTTCATCTCCTGAAAGATGCCATTACGACAGGAAGGAGCCTGCTCGTCTCTGGCCCCGCCGGAGTGGGAAAGACCATGCTCGTGTTAAAAGCGCTCTCCGAGCTGCCGGGTGCCATTCAAAAAAAATGCCTGTACGTGAGCGGGATGAAAGGCTTGCACGACCTACTCCAGCAAATTGTTCATCTGCTCTTCGACTTGGACGACCCTGCTCTCGGGGCCCGGCTTTGTCGGGAAGGGGTCTCGGCAGCATCGTTCAAGAAATGGCTTCAGACTCAGCCCAGCACGCGTCTTCGAGGTACGCTCTACCAGGCTGCGGCGGGGAGTCAATATCGGTTCTTCCTGGATCATTTCCCGCCGCTCACACATGCGGTATCGAGGGTCGTGAAGCAACTCGTTCGAATGGAGGGCACGCCCGTCTATCTCCTGGCCCGCGGATTTACAGAACGGGAAATCGGGCATGTTACCGATATTTACTGGAGCGACCCGCATCGGCTGGCGATCGGCGCGCTCTCCGAGCCTGCCGCGCGCGATCTCTTGGAACGTTGTATTCAGCGCTTTGACTTGTCCGGATTAGACCTGAACGATTTCCGGAAGGAAATCATTCACCTGAGCGGTTGCATTCCTGGCGCTGTTGTCCAAATGTGTGCGCTTGCTGCTGAACCCCGTTATCGCTACGGATCGCAAATCAAAACAAAGCTCATTCACATTGATTACCTGATGAACGGCCTGCGGGTCAGCCCCCACGGCAGCCTCTGAGGGCACGTGCTGCCCAGCCGGG
>JASHTR010000413.1 GCA_030040455.1 Terriglobia bacterium
CGCCAAATCCAGCAGTTCGCCTTGCTCTATCCTCCCCAGGGTGAGAAGGGACCCAACCGAATCGCCCTCGTTCTTTCGAAGCAAACTCTGCCCCAGCAAAGCCTCGCCAAGGAGCTGGGCTTGGACAGCTTGCGTCGTACCTAAAGAGGGTAATACACAGGCTCGCTCTACAACCCGTCCGGGAGCAGCCACTTACCGGTGCGCAGCGATGCTTTCGAGTAAACTCCCGCTAGATATACGTGTCGGTAGGATGATAAGTGTGTAAGCACGCCGACACCGGGACTCGAGCGTGCGAGGAATGGTTCAGCCCCGTTCGCAGACTAAATACTCCGTACCTTCTCTGTCCTCGGCGAGTCCGGCAGTGCCAAGGCAAAGCATTCAATCCGGGTTCACGAACCCGTCCGTGCTCACAAATATAACGAAGGGTTCGCACACCAACAGCTAATATCCCCCATCCAATTCACCGGCCATAGTGCGGGAATTGTAATGACCTGCCCCCCCTAAAAGATGAGCTTCAGTGCGATTTGAACCTCGCGATTATTGTTGGACGTTGCTGTTATGTTACCGAAGGATGACGTTCCAAAGGTGGCGTTGGGATTACTGAAAGCCGGCGTGTTGAAGACATTAAAGAATTCGCCGCGCAACTGAAGGCGCGTCCTCTCGCCGATCGAGAAGTTCTTAAAGAGCGAAAAGTCGAAATCGACCAAACCGGGGCCCGATAAAATATTCCGGCCAGCATCGCCAAGGGTGTATTGCGCCGGCATCTCAAAGGCCGAAGGGCTAATGCAAGCGATGAGAGCCGGGCGATTACAGTTGTCGGACGCCACACCTATAATATTGGGCCTTTCACTAGCTGGATTCCCCCAATTGGCCGGGTCAGTCCCGATCACCACAGTGAACGGATATCCACCTTGGAGGGTTGTAACCCCATTAATCTGCCAACCACCTAAAGTGCTCCGAGCTAAGGCGTTCGTCGAGCCTTTGAAGAAGGGTAGAGGATAGACATAGGACGCCACGAGGCGGTGACGAACGTCCCAGTTGGCGCTTCCATAGTCATACCAAAGGTTATAGGGGTCACTGACAACTCCGGCGTTTGCATCGGAGTTCATATCGATAGCATGGGAGTAGGCATAGGAAACAAGGAGCGTCGAACCATGCCACGCGCGCTGGGTAAATGTTATAAACATCCCGTTGTAGTGACCCACGTCCTCGTTTAAGATTTCGCGGATGCTGCCCCATTGCGGGTAGGGACGCCGCGTCTGAATGACCCCTGGGCCGGGAAGCGGTGTGTTAATGTAATCGGTGGTATCGAGGTGGTAAGAGTAGTTACCCAGGTACTGAACGTCAAGACCGGCGTTGTGCCAGAGCGCCCGCTCTACGTCGAAGCTATATTGCTGCATACGAGAAGTCGGCATATTTTGAGTAGCAAACGTAACAAAGTTACTTGGCGAAGGTGCTGTCTTCGACGCGGATGGAGTGGGATCGCTCAAAGTGACAACCGGGGCCAGCAGGTTTGAATTTTGGTACGTGAACGACGGTGACAAGGGTGGGTTAAGATTTGTGAGCGTCCAGTCATTCATGTGGTTCGGGTTGTAATAGATTCCAAAGCCCCCGCGCGCTACCCACTTATCCGTGATCCGGTAAGCAAAGCCCAAGCGGGGACCGAAGTCCTTAGTGGCTGCATGAACCAGAACAAAGCCGGGCACGGGCGGGTTAGCGGGGAGTGTCGCGGTACGTGAAGCGTTCAGAATGTCCGCATTCCCGTTAACGCTGATTAGTGAAGTGGGCAGGTCGTAACGCAAGCCCACGTTGAGCGTCAGCTTGCGGGTCGCATTCCACTTATCCAGAGCGAAGAACCCGTCGCGCCACTGGCCATAGAGGCCGGGTACAATCGCGTTTCCGGTTGTATCGCTCAACGGGATGCCGAGTAGGAAGTCCGCAGGAGCGAATCCTGAAATCGACCCGGTGAACGAGAACGTGCCCAGAGCCGTGTTCACCGCCTCGCGGAGAATACGGAACCTATCCAGATCAAACCCCGTCATGATGGTGTGGCTGCCGTGTATGTAGCTGAAGGTGTCGTTCGCCTCCCAGGTTTCATCATTTGTTGCTGCGGGGGCAGCAGACCCCCCGCCCACGTACCCCGTGATACTCATTGCTGGCAGTCCGGGGTTTGAAGGACTCGATGTGAACCCTGGAGTAAGAGCGCTCACTTGTTGGGCCTGGGCCTGAAGTGCCGGATTCTCGCCGAAAGAGTTGGTTGCGTCCACGTCAGCCACCTGACGGCCGATCCGGAAATCGTTCACCATGGTACTCTTAATGGTTTGGGTATAACCAATCATAAAGTTGGTATCGTGGTTCGGGGTCGGTTGCGATGAGTATGGGTTTACGGAGCCAGCGAAAAGGAAATCTGTTTCGTACCCGACACGAAAGTAGAGGTGTGTCCTGTCGCCTATGGTTTGATCGACGCGATCGACAGTCTGATCAAAGGATTCATTCGCCGCGACGGCGACGTCATAATTGTTTGTGAGCCCCGGAAGGTTTGCCGTGGGTATGAAGGGCAGATACGCCACGGCAGCCGGCGAGAGATCTGCTGTTGGAATCACATTGCCGGCAAAGGTAGGATTGCCGGGAAGCAGGGGATCGTGGATGGGAGTTTTGATTTCACTGAAGTCTCCCTGACGCATTGAGGAATCCAAGACGGTATTGAGAGACGGAGTAGCCTGCACCTGGCGCATCCCTTCGTAGTCCACCATAAAGAACGTCTTGTTTTTCCCATGGTAGAGCTTCGGAATCACCACGGGGCCGCCCAGTTCTGCACCAAACTG
>JASHTR010000414.1 GCA_030040455.1 Terriglobia bacterium
ACCGCAGTTTGCGACGGCTACAAGGAAGGGGTGATGCTCGACGCGCCTGGCAATTGAGCAAAAGCGTCTCATCGGGCACCTGCTCATCGGGCTGCTGTTCCTGTTCCTGGCGCCTCCAAGCACGTTAGTGGAGGCCGCCATCGCAGGCTACTTTGTCCTGCTCGCGGACTCGTTTTTGCGGCAGTCCGACGGCCATGAGCGCGCCGTAAACTTCCGTGTCGGAGTGGCGATCGTCATCCTCTTGGTGATCGTGCTGCCGCTGGCCGACAGACTCGAGAGCGCGGTTCGACCGTCGACGCTCGACGGGCGTTTCCGAGCCGTCGACTTGTACCTTCACCTGGATGGGTTCGCCTTGTCGCGCATTTGCTTGGCTCACGAGTGGGCCCGGTGGCTGGTCATCGTGGTCTACGGGACTCTGCCTTTGGCGTTGGCGCTCGCCTGGATGGCCGGCAGGTCAACGGTCTTCCTTAGGGGTGCGGCAGGGGGAGCGGTCGCGGCGCTTCCTTGCTACCTGCTGTTCCCGGCGACCGGACCACAGTATGCCTTTGCCGGATGGCCGGAGGCAGGGGCCCTCGTTCGGCCTGCTGTCAGCCTCGTCCACCCACGCAATTGCATGCCTTCAATGCACATGACCTGGGCGCTTCTGGCCGTTCTGAATGTCCGCGGGAAGTGGCGGGTTCCGTTCGCCGCCTACGCTGTGCTCATGTCCGTCTCGGCCGTCGCGGGAGGCGAACACTATTTCATTGATGTGTTGGCAGCCGTTCCTTTTACGTTGGCTATCCAGTGGGCAGCCGTCAGGCTGCCGGGGGTCGCATGGACCAGCCGTGTCCTCTCAACAGCAAGCCGCTGCATGCCGGGCGCGCTCTACGGGCGGTCGAAGTGTGAGGAAAGCCCACAGTGACGTGCAAAGGCTTGTCCTGGTCATTATGTTATACAACCGCGCGATTGATCGGCTCCTGATTATCGCTGTTCCGGCGGCGCTGTTTGTTTATGCTTCCACTCGCCCGGTGATCCGGCTGAGTCCGGACATGCCGCCCGGCTTTGCGGAAGTGCCACCCCACGCGAGTCCCCAGCAGCGCGCGGCGGAAGAGCATATCGCACAAGCTTATTGGAACCAAGCCGTGACGCTCATCCAGTGGCGTTATTCTTATGGCTCACCACTTCCTGTGGAACCGCCGGATGACTTTCAGATCGGCGCGCAGAGCGCTGGCACCGCAAAGACCGCGCGGGATTCCCAGCTTCGATACTGGCTCCGGCTACGGAGATTCTGGGACGTGCCCTCGACGTGGACGACGTCGCACGAATGGAACACGCATTGGCTGACAGACCCCATCTCGAACGGCGTCGAGGGGATTCAGGAATATGTCAGGGATTTGATCCGTAGGGGGTAGAAGGAGTTTTGCCGCAGAGGACGCCGAGAGCACAAAATGAACGGCGAATGGATCGACGCTGAAAGACATCTGGAGGACCCGCTGGCGCCCAAAGCTTCGCACGTGGTCTTACCGATCTTTCTTAACAGGTTCCTTATCTTTCTATTGCGTTTCGAAGCCTGGATGCTCGGCACGATCAATTGGCCTTGGGGCACTTCAATTGTCGTCCTGGCGCAAAAGTTGCCGATGAGTAAGGTGAGGGTGAGCGTCCGGCTTCCGGTAGCCGCCGAAGAGGTGCGGCCTGCACGGGAGCCGGTCTCGTCGTGAATGATGTAAAGAAGCCGCCAAAGCCGCACCCAACCGCCGAAGGACGCTGCAATTGGCAAATGGATGGAAGCGTGGTGATAGGCAATTCACGGTCATTGAGAGAGCCTTAAGCGCGGGGGACGGAAAGCGAGCATGGAGAGTGTAACCACGACGACGGCTGTGGCTGCTGCCCCGCAGGATGCCCCGGAAATGCGGCGTCAAGTCGTAGTGGGGGTAATCCTTACCGTAGCTTTACTTTTCGTTCCCTTGCTTCTCCAGGTGGCAACGCACTACGCCGTAAAGGAGGACTTTACCGCCTTCTACACTGCCGGATTGCTTGTTCGCAGCGGTCAAACCGGCCAACTCTACCATTCTGACGCACAGACGCGCGTTCAAGCTCAGCTTCACGCGGGCCGACGCCTCATAACATTCATCCATCCTCCGTTCGAGGCTCTCGCGGCTGCGCCGTTTACCGCGGTAAGCTACTCGGTAGCCTATCTGCTGTGGGGCGCTCTGAATATAGGAGCCTTGGTCCTGGCAACCTGGCTCCTGGCGCCCTGGTGCCGGGTGGCGGACCAACCGTTCCGGTACATGCTGCTTCTTTTCGCGTTCTCCCCTATTTGGCTAAGTCTTATCGGTGGCGAGGGTACAACCCTCCTGTTGCTATTCCTTGCGCTAGCCTACGTCAACCTGCAAAAGAACCGGGACATCAGAGCCGGCCTGTGGCTCGCTCTCGGCTTAGCTCGATTCCAGATTGTTCTGCCCTTGGCTCTATTACTGCTGCTCAAGCGAAAGTGGAAGGTGGTCGCAAGTTTCAGCGCGGGGGGAGCAACGCTCGGCATGATTTCGCTGCTGATGGTTGGATGGGCCGGCCTCCTTTCGTACACCCGCCTCCTTATTTTCCTCTTCCGCCACCCCATCGCTCCGCACCGTCTCGGCGCGTTGGCAAG
Organism: Terriglobia bacterium; assembly: GCA_030040455.1. Classification (GTDB taxonomy): domain Bacteria; phylum Acidobacteriota; class Terriglobia; order UBA7540; family UBA7540; genus RH2-MAG17b. The sequence continues at coordinate 2,627 of JASHTR010000414.1, forward strand.
CGATATGCCGAATTTCAGGGGGATCTTGACAGCGCTCCTCCCTCACTGGATATTCGGCCCGTTGCTGCTGCTCCTTTCGGGCGTGTC
>JASHTR010000030.1 GCA_030040455.1 Terriglobia bacterium
TCAAAATGGCCAGGAGGGATATTTACTATATTGAGGTCGTAGGTAAAGCCCTGGACGTGCTGGAGGTTTTTGCGCGTCTGCCCAAGCGGCAATTGTCTCTGCAGGAAATTTCTCAGCAATTGCGGCTGAATAAGAACGCCGTGTTTCGCATTCTCTACACGCTTGCGAAGCATGGTTATGTTGTCAAGGAAAACCAGCGGTACGAGCTGGGTTCCACGCTGGTCGAGCTGAGCAATGCCAGGTTGCGCCACACCGACCTCCTTTCCGTCGCCTCGCCCCTTCTGGACGCTTTGCGTAACCGATTCGGGGAAACCGTTAACCTTGGCGTCCTGGATAGCGACCAGATACGCTACATTGGGGTTTGGGAAAGCCGTGACCGGTTTCGACTCGCAGAACGGGTTGGCGCCTGCGATATGCTTCACTGCACTGCGCTTGGGAAAGCCTTCCTCTCCTGCCTGCCTTTTGAAGAAGTTCGGCAACTCCTGAAAAAACAAGGTTTACCCGTCCTGACGGAATATACGATTGCTTCTTTTCAGGCGCTGAAGGCCGAGCTGGAAAAGACCCGGGAGCGCGGATACGCCGTGGACAAGGAAGAGAGCGTGCTGGGAGCCTGTTGCGTTGGAGCCGCGGTTCTCAATGCCGACAAGACTCGCCCCATTGCGACGGTCAGCGCATCCGGTCCTATAACCCGCATGAATGAAGAACGTGTAACCCAGGTGGGACAAGCGTTACGGGAAGCCAGCTCGAAAATTGGGGCCAAACTGGGGGCACAGTCTTTTGCCATCGACTTGACGGCGGGCGCCCGCAAAAACCGAAAAACTTGAGGACACGCTCAGGCAGCTTGCCGCGCCCGGAGAGCTTGCGGGAAAACTGGTGTGAAAAAACTAACATCCTCTCGCAAAGACGCCAAGACAAGTTGAAAGTTCAGAGTCGAGAGTCGAAAGTTTATAAGGATAAATCCTTTAACCTTTAACTTTTGACTTTCAACTTGTTTTTCGGCTTTGTGTCTTTGCGTGATGTTTTTTGCTTGTCTTCTAATTTTTTCACTCCTTCTTCGCTCTGGGTCGAAATGACACGGATGGTGGCAGCGATCACATAGACTCCCGAGCCCCACGCCTTCAAACCTTTTCAGCCAGCACCTCTGAAAATATCTGCACCATGGCCTCGTGAACCAAGCCGTTGGAAGCCACGATTGGAGCTTCGAGGAGTTTGAAGGGCTCGCCGGAAAGATTCGTGATCTGTCCCCCTGCTTCCATTACCATCAACACGCCCGCAGCTTTATCCCACGGGTTGAGCATGAGCTCCCAAAATCCCTCAAACCGTCCCAGTGCCACCGAGCAGAGGTCCAGGGCGGCAGAGCCAGCGCGGCGAACGCCGTGCGAGATGTGCGTAAAGCGGAAAAAGAACCGGAGGTTTAGCTCATGCTCGCGGGAGGTGGGAGGAAAGCCGGTGGCAAGGAGGCTTTCGGAGAGACTCTCAATGCCGGAGACGCTCATGCGCACGCCGTTACAAAACGATCCGCCGCCGCGCTCGGCCGTGTAGAGGTCCTGCCTTGTGGGATCGTAAATCACCCCACAGACCGGTTCATTTCGCAAAGCCAGTCCAATCGACACGCAAAACACGGGAAAGCCGTGCGCAAAGTTTGTTGTGCCATCGAGAGGATCGACGTACCAACAATAATCCGAGCCGCTCTGATGAGAGCCGCCTTCTTCAGCTACAATGCGGTGCGATGGGAATTGCCGCCGCAGCCGCTCCGTGATGAGAGCTTCGGACCGGCGATCCGCCTCCGTAACCAGGTCAAGCGGCCGCTTGTAAGAAATTTCATGAGGGCGGTTCGAAAGCTCGCTCAACAGAGTCCCGGCTTCACGAACAATCTCGATTGCAGGAGTAAGATAGTCTTCCATCATAGTTTCAGGCCCTGCGGGTGCGCCGGTGCTACCGAGCCACCCCGCCTGCGGCTCCCCTCCCGGGTAAGGAGGAGACTATGGGATGGCTCGGCGCTGGGAGTCTGTGCTTCGCCTTCAGCCCAAACGGAGCCGTCTTTGAAATATTCTTTCTTCCAGATGGGAACGCGCCGTTTCAGCTCGTCAATGGCGTAACGGCAGGCTTCAAAAGCCTCTCCACGGTGCGCGGAGGTTACGACGATCGAGACGCTGGTTTCCCCGATTTCCAGGCGCCCGGTGCGATGAATCATGCCGATGTGGTCTACAAGGAATTTTTGTTTTGCCTCACGCCCAATTTCCTGCATGGCGCGGAGGGCCATCGGCTCGTAAGCCTCGTATTCAAGATAAAGCGTCTCCCGGCGTCCTGAATGATTGCGGACAATACCCTCAAAGACGACGGTCGCCCCGTCCTCAGGGGCCTTCAGTTGCTTCACCAGCCGGGCGGTTGGAATCACCTCGCGGGTGATTTGGATAAAATCCTCTTCCACTCCCCCGCTCACCGGCGGCAGAAAGGCTACTTCATCTCCCTCATGGAGCTCGCAGGTGGGTTCGACCACTGCCTGATTGACGGCCAGCGCCAGGGAGCTGGCGATTTCCGCCAGGCGTGGAAAGCGCTGCTGATATTGCTTCGCAAGCTCGTTAAGCCTGGCTTTCTCGGGCAGTTCAATGCTTTCCTGCGCAAAGCCGGTTGCGTCGTGAGCGAGGCCGAAGAAAAGTACGCTGATTCTCATAGCCCCATCGAGATAACCTGAATGCGAAGACGAGGGCTTCGAAGCAGGAAATAACAGTATACACAGCGGCCCTTGGTTGCGTCACGCGCATCATTCCGTCCGTAACGCCTGCATTGGATCAATCGAAGCCGCGCGTCGCGCGGGGACAAGCGCGGCCAGCACCGCGCAGGTGGCAAGAACGGCGATGGCCACCGACAGAATAACGGGGTTATAGCTCTTGATGCCGTAAAGCTGGTTCGCCATCAGGCGGCCACCGGCCAGCGCCACCGGAATTCCAATGGCGAGACCGATGCCAAGCTGGATCAGCGCTCCGCGCAGCACCAACCATAAGACGTTCGCGCGGTTCGCGCCGAGCGCCATGCGGATGCCAA
>JASHTR010000415.1 GCA_030040455.1 Terriglobia bacterium
TCCCGGTAAGCGTTTGGAGATTCGCCAGGGCTGAGCGATATCGTGCCTGGCCGCTGGCATAAGCACTGCGTGCCGATGCCAGTGTGTTTTCCGCATCCAGAACGGAGAGCACCGAGGTTTCACCCGCCTTGTATTGCAGCGTTACAAGCTGAAGGTTGCGAGCAGCGAGATGAGCCGCGTTGCGAAGCGTATCGAGCTCGCGCCACGCAGTTTCGGCCTCATTATAGAACGAATACAAATGGCTGAGCAGTTGACGTTGCGCAAAAGAGAGGTTCAGTTTTGCGAGGTCGCGCTCGTCCTTAGCCTGGCGCAGCTTGCTGCGGCGCATGCCCCAGTCCCAAACCGGAACGTCCAAGGTATAGGTGGCAAAATATCCGAGGTTAGGCTGACGGACGTGTTCAAGACCCGTGTCCGTGTTCACGCTATACAGTGCGAGCGCGTTGGCCTCAATGCCGTAATCCAGCTCCAGACTCAGTGAGGGATAGAACGCCGCTCGCGCGACGGAGACGCTAAGCCTGGCGGCGCGATCAGCAGCGATGGCAGCGCGAATTTCCGGGTTGTTGCTCTCGGCCAAATCCTGAACCTCCCGGAAGGCCGGGAGGGGCGGCGGCGTGTCCAAATCGTCCACGACGGTAAAATCCTGGTTGAACGACGGAAAAATCAAAACCGCCAGGCCGAGCCGGGCGTTGTTCATCACGGTCTTGGCGTCCTCCATCCTCTGCTGAGCCTGGTTCAGTTGGAGCTGGAAGCGGATCACGTCCGCCTCCGCCACTTCGCCGCCGCGCTCCAGGGCTTCGCTGATGTTAAGAAACCGCTGAGCATACTCCAGGCTTTGCTGTGCCGTCACATACTGGCGCTGGGCTACAACGAGCGCGTAGTAGCTATTCGTTACCGCGACGGCGAGGCCGCGTCTGGCAATTTCCTGGTTGGCCCGTGCAAGCGCTTCCTGATAAACCGCAATACGCGGTCCCGCCTTAATGAAAAACGTCCCGGGCATGTTCTCCGTCACCACGCCCCATGCCCTGTAGACGTGAACGCCATCGTTGGTCACAAATCGCCCGACGGGAGAAATGCCGTTGCCTTGCGTGTTCAAGTATTGGGTCCTGTACTCGAGAGAGGGCAGCAAGGCAGCGTTCGCCTGGATACGGCTCTCCCGCGCGAGCTTCAAGGCGGTGACAGCAGCCTGGAACTGGGGACTGTAGACTGCCGCGCGCTTCAGGCAATCCTGGAGCGTCAACGTGAGAGGCGGACCGGATGGAAGTTTAGCTTGGGTTTGAGAGCCGATCTGAAACTCATTTTGCCTCGCGAGGCTCGCCGAGCCTCCCAGTAATACCAGGAGGAGCATACCCACGAGGAACTGCTTGCTGCCCTGCCCTGGAAATACGCCTAGCGTCACCCCCCGCGAAAGCTGGAGTCCAGGCGCTCGCCGCCGGGCAAGGTGGATTCCCGCTTGCGCGGAAATGACTTTGGCGTCATTTTCATGCTTTGCGGGTGTCGCAGAGCGGCGTGACCGCACCTCGGAATGACACGCAACGCGAGTTTTCACGCAGACTCTTCCACCTCGCAGTTCCCTCATCAACCGCTGAGGGCTGTTTGCTGAAAGCCGATGGCTTATATCAGCGTAGTGCGGAGAGGCTGGTTTCCGCCTGAATCCAGAATTAATTCTTGTTAAGGTTGCGATCAGTGAAAGGGCTTTTTGGCATTCGCGGGCGATACGGCTGGCGAAGGAGAGCAGTTGCGCGGACCGGCTCTTTCAGGTCCGCGGTTTTCCATGCGGTTTAAAGCAGCCAAGGCGCTGACCTTAAATGCAGAGGTCTGCTTCAGGCGGCAGAAGTGCGAACTTCCGGCGCGCCCGCCAGGCGCCAGGCTTTCCGCTCTTCCAGCAGGCGTGAAACGAGGGCGTAGTGCATGGCGTGCCCGGCGCGATGCGCTACTACGTGACCCTGCAGAGGGTGGCCGAGCAGTGCCAGGTCTCCGACGAGATCAAGCATCTTGTGCCGCGCGAACTCATCGGCAAAACGCAAGCCTTCAGGATTCATCACGGCGTCCCGCGAGAGCACCACCGCGTTTTCAAGCGATCCACCCCGCACCAGCCCCGCCTTGCGCAGTGTCTCGGCCTCCTCATAAAACCCAAACGTTCTCGCGGGTGCGATCTCTTTGATGTATGTTTCCGGGTCTGGACTGAATTCCACCTGCTGCTCGCCAATGAGAGGATGCGCGAAGTCGATGCTGTACGTTACCCGGAAACAGTCGCAGGGGTAAAGGGCAATTCGCTTTGATCCTTCCACAATCTCTACCGGCCGAAGGATTCGCATGAAGTTCCGCCGGGCCCGCTGGCGGCGCAGGCCCACCCGTTCTATCTCGCGAGCAAACGGGAGGGCGCTGCCGTCCATAATGGGCACTTCAAGGTTGTCCATTTCGGCATACACGTTGTCCACGCCGAGAGCGCGGAGCGCGGAGAGCAGATGCTCGGTGGTTGAAATCAACACGCCCTTGGACATCAGGCTGGTGGCGTAGCTTACACGCGCTACGTTCGCCGCCCTCGCCTTAATCGCAAAACCCTCCAGGTCGGTTCGCCGGAAGACAATGCCCGTGTTTGCCGGGGCGGGAGTTAGAACCATGCAAACAGGTACGCCCGTATGGAGGCCAACACCCTTGAACTTAACCGGTGCGGCCAGTGTCTGTTGTCGTTCGATAGGATGGGTCGCCATAACCATGACTATTAGGCACTTTTAATTCCAGATGCCTGTTATAGCCCAATGAACTGAAAACACAAAGGTTATCGTCGTCGGCCAGCGAATTGGCGAGGGCTGAAGTGTTGCAAAACAGACACATTAATCTCTCTTTTCATAACCCCGCTCCCATAAATGGCTTGTCAGATTGAGCGCGGCTCCCGACATCTGTAATTCTTCAGCCGCCTGCTCGCGAGTGTAGGCGTCGGGGCTACTCAAAGACAAATCGAGAACGTATCCCAATCCTTCGCGGCCACAGAGCATCAGGGCATGGAGAGCAGCTTCCCGAACCCTCCAATTTGAATCGGTAGCGCGCGCGGAAATCTGCAGCCTCAAGGTTCGATCCTGCCGGCCGCCCAGCGCGCGCACGGCGTGCAGGCGCACGAACCACACCGGATCGTCATTCAAGCGAAGCAGGCATTGAAGCGCATCGCCGTCGTCCGTCCCAAAAAACGAAAGCAAGTCTGCGGCCACGGCGCGAACATCCGGACTTTCATCGGCGGCAAGCCGGGTATGGATTACTCCCGCGATTTCCGACCCTATTTGCGGGTGGAGGACCGAAGGCTCACCGCGTGGCGAAGCAAGCATGCATCGGAGGATCTGCGCGGCGACCACGCGGACCCGGGGATGCCCGTCCTCAAGAAGGGGCAGGAGTTGAACGGCAAATTCCGGCGAGAACCGCGCGAGCGCTGCTTCAAGGGCTTGCTCGGAGAAATGCGGCATGGGCGAGGCAATG
>JASHTR010000416.1 GCA_030040455.1 Terriglobia bacterium
GTTGTTGGCCTGAAAGGGAAACATATAAGAACCATAGTTCACCTGCAATCCCCACCCGCCCGCATAATCATGAGGGCCGAAAAGCTGGTTGTAACGGGGAACGTAGACGTGATCGGTGGCGCCGTCCTGATTGACAGGAGGAGTACCCGCGAGCTCGCTGAGATAAATATAGACTTGATCCTGCAAGTGCCCGTTCAGATAATGCCCGACGACGCCGTTGGCGTTGGCGAGGCCGTTCGGGTGTTGCGGCGAGCGGGAGTTGAGCAGCAACCGCGCCGATTCTACCGTGGCGCAGCAAACGACCACAATTCTCGCTTGGACTTCTTCCTCTTTTTTTGTGACTGTATCGATGAAAGAAACGCCGCGAGCCAATCCTTCGTGGTTCACAAGGATTTCCCGGGCCAGCGCGTTTTCGCGGAGCGTCAGGTTGCCGGTGGCGCGCGCCTTGGGCAATGTGCAGTCCGGCGCGGTGAAAATAGAAGAAACATCGCAGCCATCCATGCAGTGCCCGCAATAATGGCAAGGAGGGCGGTTGTCATACGGCCGGGTGAGGACAGCCTTGCGCACGGAGATCACGGGAAACCCCATCTTCCGTGTGGCCTGCGCCAGAATGCGCTCGCTGCATCGCCACGGCAGAGGAGGCAGGTAGTGCTTTCCGGCAGGGAGGATTTCCAGGCCGTCGTCCTCTCCACAGACGCCAATCAACCGCTCGACGCGGTCGTAATAAGGTTCCAGTTCTTCGTAGGTGAGAGGCCAATCCTCTTCGACTCCTGCGAGCGATCTCTCGCGAAAGTCCTGCGGCGCATAACGCAGCGCGACGGCGTTCCAGTGCAGCGTTCTGCCGCCCAGCACGCGGATGCGGTCCAGGCCGATCTGGTCGCAGTTCTCGTAGCGGATCGAGCGCCGCACGTCACCCTGGTAGAAAAGCGCCTGCTTCTCGTCCCGCAAGCCCCGGAAGGGCAGCTCATAAGGCCATTTATGGGACAGAAACTGCGAAGGCCGGACTTCATGGCCGCCTTCAAGCATCATCACCTTCGCCCCGCCTTCGCAAAGCTCTTTGGCCACGATGCCGCCGGCCGCGCCCGAGCCGATAATACAGGCGTCAAAAAGTTGCACTTTCGAGAGATCCTATAAAAAGAATGGAAAATCCGCAGCGTTGAAAGGCGAACGCTGCGCTACCCTAACCGCATAACTATAGATAGTACCCCTTCCATCAGGCCGTGAGCGCGCGCTTGACGTAGTCCAGCGCATCCGCAACGCCTTTTACCGGGTCAACGTTCTCTACCCCCCACTCGATGTTAGCGGGATGTTTGAAGTGTACTTGCTGCAATGCGTGCAAAATGGCAATCAGGGGTGTAGGTCCCTTGCCAAAAGGAAAATCCGTATAGTGGGGGAGAATTCTATTCTCGTCCTTCAAATGGATGCTTACAATCCGCTGGCGATGTTCTCGGATAAATTTCACCGGATCGTAGCCCGCAGCATACAAATGCCCTACGTCGAGGGTGGCGCCGATCCAATGCGAGGAGTTTCGGAAAACTTCCACATAGTCGGAAGGAAATTGGACTTGATCGGGCTGGGGGCGTCCATAAACTTCGTTGTGAAGTCCTACGAACATATTGAACTTTTGGCAAGCCGTGTCCACACGCGGCACCATCGATTTCGCCACATTGGAGCTCAGAACCGTAGCTCCCAGTAACCGGCCAGCTTGAAAGTTTCGGTCAATCTGCGCGTCGCTTGCATTTCCCTCGAAGCCTACAAAGTAGGAGGTAATCCTCACTCCGGCATCAGCAAATCGCCTCCTCCACGCCTTTATCTCCCGATCGCTGGATTTAAATGGGTCGAGGTGGCCGCTCCAAAGCTCCACGCTGGAAAAGCCGATGCCGACGATATCCTTCAAAGCTTCCGGGAGGGGCCGGTCGCGAAAACTCCAGGTCATGCAACCGATTTGCAAGCCGCCAAACCGCGAAGAGGGCGCTTTTCCGGTGGGTAAGGCCAAGGCGACGGCAGGTGGTGCAGACGCAGCACCGCAGTCTCCGGACAGCACGAACGCCCCCAAGCTGCCAAAACCAATTTTCATGAGCTCTCTTCTGGACAGGTTTTTCACCGTTGCTCCTTTTTCACTCACTTTCCCTCATCCTTCAGTCCGAAACAATAAAGGGTGGAGTTATGGTCTACAGCATAGACGCGGCCCTCCGCCACGGCCATACCGCTGAAATGCGTCCAGGATGTGATGAGGTTGGCGCTGTTATAAAGCTCTTTTCCCGTTCGGGCGTCCAAGGCGTAGAGGATGGCATGAGTTGTGTCTTGGGTTCGTTGCGTATTTGATAACAACCCTTTATAACCCTGGTTGATGACCGCAGCGGCTGGAATAACCTGGTTGGAATTTTCTCCGGTGGAAAGGGCAAAGACCACGCCATTGGCGATGACAACGGGCTCGGGAAGATCAAAATCCCCTGAAATCCATGCGGGCTCCAGAATGGGGGTATGGGTGCTCGGCCCCAAGACCACTTTGAACGCCATGACGCTGCCGTGGGGATGGTCGCCATTCACAATCGGGAATTGAGGCGCTTCCTTCGAAGCCGGTCCTGAAACCGGAACGTAAACCCATGTCTCGCTCTCGGGAATGTCCTTCCACACGGACGGGGCTCCCCATATGCCCTCTCCCTCAAACGTCACC
>JASHTR010000417.1 GCA_030040455.1 Terriglobia bacterium
AGGCCACGCCGCGGTTAATACGATCCTGAGGCGGGCTCCGTTTGTAATCGTTTGGGTTGAACGATGGATAACTTGCCAAGGCAAGAATGTCGCCGTTATTCGGATTTTCGACAACAGCAACGCCGCCTTTCGCCTGCCACTTTTGGACGTCTGCCGCGAGCACCTGCTGCACGATATACTGGACGCCAGCATCCAGCGTGACCTCCACGTTCATGCCCGGCTTGCCCGAATCTTCCTTGGATCCGAAAGTCTGTCGCCGCGCATCTTCCATCACCAGCGCGCGCCCGGGCTGCCCTTCAATCTGGGAGTTCAACGAATATTCCAGCCCTGCGAGCCCGCGATCGTCCATCCCGACGTAACCCAAGTCGGCTGCAGCGAGTTCTCCCATGGGGTAGAAACGCTTCATCTCCTTCTGAAAGTAGATTCCTTCCAGGCTCAGCGCATGGACGCGAGCAGAAACTTCATCAGAAGCTTTTCGCTTCACCCAGCAGAAGGTTCGAAAGGCGTCGAAGCGGCCCTCAAGATCCCCTGCCTCTATTCCTAGAATGGGAGCCAATTGCTTGGCCGCCCTCTTCGGATCGGGAATATGGGAGGGCACCGCATAAATGGAATCCACTGGCAAGCTCATGGCCAGAGGGCGCATGTGGGAGTCGTAAATGACACCCCGTTCGGGGGCCAGCTCAATAGTTCGCTGCTGCTGCCTCTGGCGTGTTCGACCCATGAAGCATACTTAATGATTTGCAGGTAATAGAGGCGGGCGACGATTAAAACCATCCAGAGCGCAAACCCCGCGGAGAGCATCAGGCTGCGCCGGAGCGAGAGCGATCCTTCCGGTTTGCCGGAGGGATGAGAAGCCTCAAGCCGTGGCATTTAGGGCTCCCGCGGAGTACCCCGCGCCGCAGGCAGTACCGCGATGTTGCGGGCGAACACGCCAGGCCCGGCCTCGGCAGGCTCGATTCCCGTTCCACTTACCCGGACCACTTGCTGCGGTTCGGGCTGAGCCAGGCCCAGATCCTTCCGGGCCAGTTGATCGATGCGCATCGGGTCGGTAAGCTGCGCCTGATCGAGGCGCAATTTCTCATTCCATTCGTTGAGGGAGGCTTGCTGGGACTTTAGGCTCGCGATCTTGTAGCCGTATTGCACGCACTCAAGATGCTGGAAAGCAAAGCTAAAGAGAAGGACGAAGGCCAACGCACCGACTGGAAGCAGTGCGTAACACTGACGACGTCGTCCCACATCCACCTCACGCTTCAGGTGTGAGTTGTTGATCTCCTTCTCAAAGAGCGGATCCGGGGAATGAAACCGCGCCGCGAGCCGCGACGATCGGTGGGAACGCCTGCTCGTCTCCGGAAAAATGACCGGCGCTGTAGCCATCTCAATATCCTCCCAACATGCTGTAGCCCGGGTGTCCCCACCGGCGAACTGCCCCACAGTCCCCTTCTGAATTTAAGGAGGGGAGCTGGAGGCGGGGTGGTTGTGGACACCGCCACTACAACTCAGACAATTTTTCGATTGCGCGCAGCTTTGCGCTTCTGGAGCGCGGGTTGGCGCGAGCTTCTTTTTCTCCAGGGCGCACCACTTTGCGGGTAAGGATCCTTGCCTGTCCTTCCTCCTGCCAGCGACCAAAAGCTCGCTTCGCCAGCCGGTCCTCCAATGAATGAAAGCTCAGGATCACCAGCCGCCCTCCGGGAGCGAGCACTGGCAGCACCTTTGCCAGAAATGCCTCCAGGTTCTCGAGCTCCCGATTTACCGCGATCCGCAACGCCATGAAGGTGCGCGTCGCCGGATGAAGATGGTGAAGGCCCGGCCGCATGGGAATTGCACGCGAAACCACCTGCGCCAGCTCGGTGGTCGTTTTAATCGGACGGGCCTCCATAATCGCTCGCGCAATACGGCGCGAGTGGCGCTCTTCCCCCAAACGAAATATCAAATCAGCCAGATCGCGCTCGCGGCTGCGGTTCACCAGGTCCGCCGCCGTTTCGGAACTTTCGGGGTCCATGCGCATATCGAGTGGCCCCTCGCGTTCGAAGCTGAACCCTCGCGAACCGTCTTCCAGTTGCCATGAGCTTAGTCCCAAGTCCGCCAGGACGCCCTCCGCCGGCGGCAAATGGCTTGCTGCATGAAGCGCGTCAATCTCGCCAAAATTCCCGTGCATCACGACCAGCTTCTCTCCAAAAGCCGCCAACCGCTCTCGCGCCCTTGCGAGCGCCAAAGGATCGCGGTCAATGGCCAGCAACTTCCCGCTCTCCAGTTTCCTGAGGATGGTTTCTGCATGACCACCGCCACCGAACGTGGCATCAATGTAAGTTCCGCCGGGACGAATGGCCAGGAAATGGAGAACTTCTTCTACCAAAACCGGAACATGCATGAAAAAGGCAGCGATTAGTGATTAGTGTTTAGTGGCGCGTAAAGAACGGCTTTCCACTACTTTGCCTTTTCTTGTCACTCGTCACTTTTCACTCATCACTGAACTTATACGTCCAGGTCGCTCAGCGTTCTTTCGTCTTCCTCGGTGAAGGGGTTCTGTTCCATGTGCTCGGCAAAGCGTTGCGTGTTCCACACTTCGAGATAAAGGAGATCCCCCATTACTGCCACCTGCCCGCGCATCCCCGCGGCTTCCCGCAACTGCGGGGGAATCAAAACCCTTCCCTGGTTGTCCATCCGCGCCACCTGCCCCCAGTAGTTGGTGCGGTCCAGAAACTTCCGCTTTGACTTGTTCATCGAAGGAAGCTGGGCGAGCCTCTCTTCCACTTTTAGCCACTCTGTAAATGGATAAATACGCGCGCACTGCCCGTCTAAACTCGTGATGTAGAAATCCGGGCCGTATTTTTCGTCAAGGATCGACTTAAACGCCGTGGGAATCTTCATGCGACCCTTGGGATCAACCGTGGCCGCATGCATGCCTCGAAACATCGCCAATCCTCGACAACCACCAAGGCCCTCGCCTGCGACCTATAGGGCCACTTTAGACAGTTTTAGACCACTTTCGTCCCCAATATAGAGTGGAGCGCAGGGACTGTCAAGGGCTTTTTTGATTAATTTTTGCTAATGGGGCGATCCTTAGAATTTGTCTTTCGATTCCTCGCGGGCTTTACGTTTCTCCAGGAAAACCAGAAGAGAGAGAATGTTCGACAAGGCTTCCCAGCAATAACCCCCACACTGGCAGGCTAAATCCACGGCTACGCCGCAAACTGACCCACTACCGAAGGGTCGCCCCTTTTGACTTTCGACTTTGAACTTTCAACTTGTTTTCCGGCTGGAGCCTTCATGAGAGGCTGCTGATTTTCATTGGACCTTCCGGGGCATTTGAGGGCTGCGGGGCACATCGGTCCGGTTCGGCACCACATCGGTCCATTGTCACATCGCGATATACGCGAAACCGAACGCTACAGAGCAACTGAACGGGACGGTATATTAATAGTGACGCACCACTATGAATATTGCACCTCCCACGATCACTACCTTCATGCAAGAAATGTTCGTCGCAGCCGTGTTGGCAACTGGCCATGCGCGATTTTGCGCAGAAACTCATGTCCGACAGGAGATACGAGGGGTGACTACTCACGGTCTGCGCCATGTCCCGTTGGTACTGGAGGGGCTCGCGGCGGGTCGGATGACTCCGCGCCCGAATCGTAAATTACTCCACGAGGATGAGGCTACACTGATCCTCGCCGGCGACAATGGGCCCGGCGCACTTGGCTGTATGGACGCTTTAGAACTAAGTGCTTTTATTCGTAAATACGATGACGTATCATGGCTTCCATTTCGAGCCCATTCGGGTTAGGCTGAACCTTGGCGGAGGTGCTGATAATGCCGAGGCAAAGCCCATATGTGGTCGAACTCACCGACACAGAGCGGCAGGAACTGGAGTCCCGTGCACGCAAATATACGTCACCGTATCGGGATGTTATCAGAGCCAAGGTAGTTCTCTTGGCCGCGCAGGGATTATCGAATGACATCATCGCTTCCCATTTGGACACCCCGCGTCAGGTCGTTCGCAAGTGGCGAAAGCGCTTCTGTTTGGCACGTCTGTCCGGCCTCAGCCCGAGAACTCACGGGTAAATCGGTGAGAAGATTCCAATCGATTGGCTCTCGATCCTTGGGCGTCCCAGGCTTCTGAGCGTAGATTGCGGTCAGGGTCAGCTCGGGTACCGTTTCTGTTTTCCGATAGGAGGGTGGACCCGGATAAACTCCGAAGACGAGTTTCCCACTCTTTCCACCGGCTTGGAAATCCGGCCTAAGGCGCCGGATTCCCATATTCCCACCGCGCCGGCGGCGGGTTTATCGACAATACAAAAAAAGGACCAATGATGATGCACAAACGAAATTCCAGTTGACCGATTGCGCGGACTTCACGCACCATCGCTGTGCCAGCGTTGCTGCGCTCCGATCATGAAGATTATTATGGCCCCTTAACGCCTATCACGAACGAATCAGAAGCACCTATCACAATCATCGGAACCCCCAAATACAGGATCCGAATCTAAAAGCGGAAGTTAGAGAGGCAGGCAGTTCGGGCCGAAAGACGCCCTTTGATGACCGCCTGAATCAGAAAGTGATTTCCCAAAGATAGGAACTGCGGTAAGGATCATCGTTTTCGCAGAGATAGAGCACGCCGTCATCGGTTGCAGCAATCGAGTGACACTGCCACATCGGTTGCTGGTCCTCGTCCTTGATCTCGCCGAGCTTCTCAAAGGAACCACGCCGATAATCCACCCTCATTAGTTCACATTTTCCTTCCCTGCCGGTGACGCCGTAAGCCGCGGAATCCTCCAGCCGAACCAATGCCGCAAGTCGGCTAGGCCGATCGGGCACAGGCGTGAATAAAAACTCAGCATCCGCTGTTTGCGGATCAATCCGATAGAGCGACCCATTAAAACCGCTGGCATAAATGAAACCATCATCAAAATTAAAGAACGCTTCGCCTTCGCAGTCCCATAGCGGCCGTCAGGATAAGGAAGTCCTTTCTGGAAAAATAACATTTCTTCTTTGCGAGGGTCATATTTGCAAAGCCGGAAACGATCCGGGCCAGGAGAATCTTGCCAGGCGCGCGTGAGGCTCCAATTGCTCCAGAGACACCCTTCACCATCAAGGACCAGATTTTCGCTTTGGGTCATTCCGGCCAGACTCGTTC
>JASHTR010000418.1 GCA_030040455.1 Terriglobia bacterium
CATGATCTGCTGGCGTCAAACTATTTCTATTTATGGATAAGCTCTTAACGAATATGTCGGATGGTCAAGATGGTTTACGTGTTCTTGTGGGCCGTCGTTGTCTGCGGAGTCGCCTCACGAATAAATTCCTCCAAGAGCAAAAGGCGAAATTTGGAGTAGACGACACTATGGTACTTCCGTCCGATTGACACGAGTAGCCGGCAGGTTTTATATGTATTACCTTAGGTTAGCAGGAGTGCCTCCCGTCGCCATCTGCGAACGGTCGAGTAGAGTGACCGTAAGAGGGTGGGTGGACAGCAAATAGCATTGGAAAAGAGGGGGACAAATTTATGAGGAAATGGCTAGCTTCATTACTTTTGGTAACACTGCTCGGGATAACTGCATGTGCCTTAGGCGACACCATCCAGACCGACTGGAGCATCGGAACGGGCGGGACGGTTTCGTTCAGTTCCGGCGCATCGATTACGGGCTCAAATCTTTCGGTCAACTCTGTGCAGCTCGTCGACAACAATGTTGCCGGCGCAACACTGAATATAACCGACGGGTTGCTGTCGTTCTCGGATTCCAATTCCACGGGCCCTTTATCATGGGGAAATGGCGGAACACTCAGCATCACAGGCTGCATTACCAGCGGCGCTTGCACGAACCCCGAGACTTTATTGTCGGACGACTTTCAAAGTGTTACTGTTGTTCCCATCAGCGGTACCCTGGAAGTTACGTTCGGGGAGGTGTCGGGAATAATCAGCTCTGACGTTGCGAGCGCCTTCGGCGGGATCGACACCAGTTTTGCTGCTTCCAGCTTTGATATTACGTTGTCTGGAAGTTCTTCTCCCTACCTCCCCACCTACGGCAGCATCGACGCGGTCGCTGCGACAGAGTACTGGAATCTCTCTACATCGCTTTTGTTCCTTGGGCTAATTGGCGGGATTTTCGGAATGTTGACGCGCGCAAAGGTCCTGCGCATTCTTTTGCCTGTTTGATGCGCTTTCTGTCTTTCTGATAAGCAGTAACCACGAAGGGAAGCGCCGGCCGGGCGTTTCCCTTTTTTTCTTCTGAGGAACCACCAGCCGCTTAACGACCCCTGTAAAACCGGCTTGGTGCCTGCACATGGCATCGCTCCCCTCGTAGTATCCAAAAACTTGAACCAACTATCGTTTTCCGGACACCAAGCTATTACTACTACGTTAAAAGATTACCCGTAAACAACTATTGAATTCCGAGGGGATTTAGGAGAAGATGATGACCCAAGATGCCACAGAAAAAATCTTGGGAAGTCTCCGAATGTGAAATTACTGATGGTGACGCTCGATGCCGTGGTAAGAGCCCGACCGGCACCTAGCCGCCGGAGCCCACAGCACCTGTGCGCCGATGCCGGTTACAAGGGCGCCCCAGTGTAAAAGGCAGCCGAGGTCTGCGGCTACCAACCGCTCATCAAGCAGCGGCGAGAAGAAGCGAGGGCCCAACAAACCCAGCCCGGCTACTGCGCCCGACGTTGGGTAGTCGAGCGCACCCACTCCTGGTTCAATCGCTACCGCAAGCTCTTGGTGAGTTTTGAAAGAACCGAAGAAGGCTACGTCGCCCTGCTGACTCTAGCCGCAGCCATGATCTGCTGGCGTCAAACTATTTCTATTTACGGATAAGCTCTTAGCGCCAGGTAGCGTCCTTACCCCGGCATCTTGTTGGCAAAAACCCGCCGGGACGGCGGCGCTGTCAGTGAGAACGATGGAAGACGCGTGGCAAGAGAGTTCGAAATCCAAGAAGGAGAAAGGTAAACTGAATGTCCAAGACCGACTTCATTGATTATTTGAAAACCGTAGATTCCCCAACGCTCTCAAATGCGATTGAACTGCTTAAAGTCCGCTCTCGCCGCGAAGGGTTTGTACCGGTTGAAGTCCGCGCCTTATTCCCGGAATTTGGACGCATGGTGGGTTACGCCGTAACCGCCCAGGTGGAAACGGTGACGGAATGCTACCCCACAAACATCGACCTGTTTGTAGAGCTTTACCGCAAAGTCGGGGAATCCCCCAAGCCCGCCGTCGTGGTTCTTCAGGAAGTTGGCGGATATCCGAACTATGCTGCCCACTGCGGTGAAGTGATGTCCACCGTTTTCAAGCGCCAGGGGGCCATCGGGCTCGTTTCCGATTGCGCTGTGCGCGACCTCCCGGAAGTACGCGCCATCGGATTCCATTATTTTGCCCGCGGCGCCGTGGTGAGCCACGCCAACTTTCATATCGTGCGCGTAGGCGTGCCCGTCCAGATTCATGGGATGCCGGTTTCAACCGGAGACGTTCTACACGGGGATGAGAACGGTTTGCTCTCCGTGCCGCGCAGCCACGAAAAGGAGATTGCCGAAGCGGTGGAAAAGGTTCGCTCCCGCGAACGGAAGCTCATGGATTGGGTGCGAAGCGATCAATTCAATCTGGAGGGTTTTCGGGATCATGTGGTTGAATGAACCGCAGCTTTCAGCAATCGGCTCTCAGCAGTCAGCAAGGAAGCCTGGGAGGTAATCGCCGCTCTTGCTGAATGCTGAATGCTGATGGCTGAGTGCTTTCTCCTTTTGACCCGGAACGAGGTGGATGATGGATGCGTGGATTGCTGTGGCCACGGGTTTTGTAGTCGGAGCCGTGCTTTGCTGGCTGTGGATGAGGTCCCGCGCTCAAACCCTTCTCTCTGCCGTCCGCATTGACGCCGAAGGGAAAATCAAGGGGGCGGAGAGCACCATCAACGAGATCCGGCCGCAGTTGCAGGAGCTTGCCGCGCTTCGCGAAAAGCTGAAAGGCGAGGAGCTTTTACGTGTCGCGGCGGAAACCCGGCTGGAGCAAGTCCAAACGAAGTTTGAAGAGCAAAAACAACTGCTGGAAGATGCCCGAGGGAAGCTGGTGGACGCCTTTCGTGCTCTCTCGGCGGAAGCGCTGAAGAGCAACAACCAGGATTTTATGGCGCTCGCGCGGAGCGCTTTCGAAACGATGCAGGCGCGCGCCGAGGGCGATCTGGAATCGCGCCAGAAAGAGATTCAGGCGCTGGTCGCTCCTCTTAAAGAATCGCTTGACCGATACGAAAGGCAGGCTCAGGAAATAGAGAAGGCTCGCCAAAACGCCTATGGCGGCCTTGAGGAGCAGCTCCGCAATCTTTCCAGCATCAACCAGCAACTCCAGAAAGAGACCGGGACGCTGGCCAGCGCGCTTAAAGGCGGGCCGCAGGTTCGTGGCCGGTGGGGCGAGATGACGCTGCGGCGCGCGGCGGAGCTTGCTGGCATGTCGGGGCATTGCGACTTCGCGGAGCAGGAAACGCTCGCGGCCGAATCCGGGCGCCTTCGTCCCGACATGATTGTGAACCTTCCCGGCGGGCGTCGCATTGCCGTGGACGCCAAGGCGCCGCTCCAGGCTTTTCTGGATGCCGCCTCTGCAACCAGCGAGGAAGAGCGCAGCCACCATCTGGCGCGCCACGGCCAGCTTGTCCGCAACCACATGAACGAGCTGGCGTCAAAGGCTTACTGGCAGCAATTCGAGCGAGCTCCTGAGATTGTGGTGCTTTTCCTTCCGGGTGAATCGTTCTTCAGCGCCGCCATCGAGCAGGATCGCGACTTGATTGAAGATGCCATGCTCAAGCGGGTGGTCCTTGCCACGCCCACCACTTTCGTCGCGCTTCTCAAGGCGGTCGCCTACGGCTGGCGGCAGGAAAGTATCGCGCAGAATGCACAGGAAATTAGCGAGCTGGGAAAACAGTTGTACGACCGCCTTCAGACGTTTCTCAGCCATTTCACCGGCGTCGGCGTTGCGCTCGGCAAGGCCGTGGCTGCGTACAACAATGCGACCGGATCGCTTGAAAGCCGCGTCCTGGTTCCTGCCCGCAAGTTTAAGGAGCTGGGCGCAGCCGGGGGTGAAGACTTGGGGGAAGCCAGCCCTCTGGAAGCTGTTCCCCGCGAGCTGGCCGTGCCGGAACAAACGGAATGAGCGAGCGGTACGATAGAGTCGCAGCCAAACTCAATGTCATTCCGGGGAGCGAGGTGATCCTGAGCGCAGCGAAGGAGGGCTCTGGCCGTGCCCTTTTGCCGGAATCTGCGCAAAGTGAGATTTCTTCCTTCGCTCGGAATGATGCGCTCCAACTTTTGGCTTGCGGCTCTTTGCCGGAATCGGGGGACAAGCCGCGCACAAAAGCGCGCGTCCGCGTTACCCCGTTTTCACCGAAAGGTTACAGGCTGGCGACGCAGCGTGGAACTGGTTTCCTGGATAGTTGAGTTCCTTCAATCCCGCTGGCGAGGTGTAATATCCACGGATGGCCTCGGCCTTCAGGAGCGTGAAAAACCGCGTTCCGGCGTTCTCACCGTCTTCCTCGGGCCGGTCATCGCTCATCGCATTCATCACCTCAAGCTGCTGTGCTTCGATGAGCGCGAGGAACTTCGCGCCGTGCTTCTGCTGCGACTCGTGTTCCACCCACGCGAGACCTTCGCGACAGATCGCCTCAGGCTGATCGATTTCGAGGCCGTGCATCGCACCGGAGCCGTAGTAAGCCGCCGCCACCGCGCGATGTTCCGGCGAGAGCGCTCGCGCTGCGTCGCGGATGCCACCGGCCGACGCCATGCGTAAATCAATCCACTGTGAAACGGCTTCGGCTTCCTGCTCATGTCGGGCGATTTCGCCTTTTTCCAGACCTAAAACGAGTTCCATAAGGCGACGAAGCGCGCGGAAATCATCTTCGGAAAAGAACCTCGGCCTGAACCCGCCGGCCATGGGCCGCGCGTAATCCGTCTCGCAGCCGATTGGGACCGGATGGAACAATGCGTCGCTCTCGAGCGCGCGGCCCAGGCATTCGCTCGAAGGCAAATAAAGGCCCGGCGGCAGCGCTCCCGCAGGCTGTGGTGGTTTTTCATCCTTCGGAACGGCGGCAGCCGTGCTGCTGGGCGGGACCGGAAGGCCCGCCGCGAGCGCCGCGCTGCCAACCCTCAAAACCCACTCGCGGCGCGATAGCGGGTCTCCTGCCTTGGCATCCGGCGCGGGCTTTGCATCCCGATTTTTCTCTTTATCGCTCTTCATCGATTCAGCTTCAGAGAGACGGAACCTCACAAGTTTCCGCGCCGGAGCTCTTCCGCCATGTAGTCCGCCGCGCGCGCTGAAATCGCCATGATGGTTAGGGTGGGTTCGTAGCATCCTTGGGTGACGAAACACGCGCCATCGGTTACGAACACGTTCTTGGCGTCGTGCACCTGGTTGAAGCGGTTGAGCGCGTTCTTCTTCGGGTCGTTTCCCATGCGCGCCGTCCCGCATTCGTGAATGTTCTTGCCAAAGACGCTGAGCGCTTCTCTCGGCAGTCGCACGTCCTCGAGCTTCATCGCCTCAAGCACCGCCATGATCTCTTCGCGCATGGCCCGCGCCATGGCAAACTCATTTTCGCCGTGGCTGGCGCTGATGCGAAGCACAGGAATACCCCAGGCATCCTTTATTTCCGGGTCCAGCTCGGCATAGTTTTCGTAGCGTGGAAGGCATTCCCCTTGGGCCATAATGCCAAAAGAATACGGGATATTCTCGCGCACGCGGCGGCGGAAACTGCTGCCAAAGCCGGGAATAGAGAAAGCCTGGGCGTAAAGTTCCTGCCGAGCGTCGCCGCTAAAGCGGTAGCCACGCAGGAAATTTCTGTTGTGGTTGTCGCCGGCGTTCACGTATTTAGCGATGAGATATCCACACGGATTTCCCACCGGCTCGCGTCGCGATGATTTGAGTGAAGGCATCACGCCGCCTGCGCCCTGAATGGTGAAATGATCCATCAGGTAGTGGCCGAGCACGCCGGAGGAGTTGCCCACTCCGTTTGGAAACCGCCGCGAGCGCGAATTGAGCAGGATGCGCGTCGATTCGAGCGTTGAGGCCGCCAGCACGACGATCTTTCCGTAAGCTTCGTGATGGCGGCGCGTGGTGCGCTCGAGGTAGTGGACGCCTTTCGCTTTACCTTCGTCGTTCATGACCAGATGGCTTACCACCGCGTTACTCTGAAGCGTGAATCGGCCCGTAAGGGCTGCGGCGGGCAGCGTGACGGCGGGCGAGTTGAAGTAAGAAGCGGTGTAGCAGCCACGCTGGCATTCGTCGCAATAGTGGCAGGCCGGGCGCCCGTTGTGCGGCACGGTGAGGTTGGCCACGCGGTCCGGCATCACGCGCCAGCCGAATTTCTCTTCGATCACTCGCTTGGCGAGCAGGCTGCCGCAGGAAAGATTCATTGGAGGGAGAAATCGTCCGTCCGGCATTTGCGCTAAGCCTTCGCGCGAGCCGCTCACGCCAATGAACCTTTCCACCTTGTCGTAGTAGGGTTCAAGCTCTTTGTAATCGAAAGGCCAGTCTTCGCCGTAGCCGTCGCGGCGAGCGGCTTTGAATTCATTATCGCTGTAACGGTAACTTTCTCGCGCCCAGCAGAACGTTTTGCCTCCGACCTGTCGCCCCCGAATCCACATGAACGGCTTATCGGGCGGGAACGTGTAAGGATGCTCGTGATCGTTGATGAAGAACTGATGGCTGTATTCGTCGCAGGCGTAGCAGAGCCGCTGTACGGGCTGGTTCTTGAGCAGCGCTTCCCGGTTGCCGAAGCCGCGAAACTCGAGCTGATAGGGCCACACGTGCTCGGTGAAGTCGCGCGTGGGGATGCGTGGTGGGCCCGCTTCGAGCATAAGCACTTCCACGCCCTGTTCCGTCAGCTCCTTCGCCACCCATCCCCCGCTCGCGCCCGAGCCAACGACGACGGCATCGTGAACTTTTTTGTGTCCTCCAACGTTCATCATCGCAAAACATCTTATCGCGTCCCGTCGCCGAACGCGAGCGTCCACCCGCGCGGCAAAGCTGCAACCAAAGGGAACGTCATTCGGAG
>JASHTR010000419.1 GCA_030040455.1 Terriglobia bacterium
AGATCCTCCTGGAGCCGGCATCCATATTCAGCCGCTACCCGCCCGATCAGCTCCTGGGGCGCATTCTTCAAGCTCAAATCATATTTTCGCGCCTCCTTTTCGAGCAGCTTCCTTCCAAGCTCAACGGCCTCGCGCCGCTCCGCCAGGTTGATCCAGTGCTTGATCTTATTGCGAGCGCGCGATGTCTTCACCAGCCCTAGCCAGTCGCGGCTGGGATGATGCCCGGCCTGCGTATCGATCTCGACGATGTCGCCGTTGCGAAGCCGGTACTTCAGCGGCACCATGCGTCCGTTTACTTTCGCGCCCACACAGTGATGCCCTATCTCGGTGTGGATGGCATAGGCAAAATCGATTGCAGTGGCGTCGCGCGGAAGCACAATGACCTTGCCCTTGGGCGTGAAGGTGTAGACTTCCTCGGGATAAAGGTCGATCTTCAAGGTGGAAAGAAAATCACCGGGGTCACGCATTTCCTGCTGCCATTCCATCAGGTGGCGAAGCCAGGCAAAGCGGTTCTCATCCTGCTGCGTCAGGGAGCGGCCATCCTTGTACTTCCAGTGCGCGGCGATGCCGACTTCCGCCAGGCGATGCATTTCCTCGGTGCGGATCTGGACCTCAAAAGGCTGCCCTTGCGATCCAATCACGGAGGTGTGGAGGGATTGATAGAGGTTCGGCCGCGGGATGGCGATGAAATCCTTGACGCGCCCTGGCACCGGTCGCCAGGTATTGTGAACCACTCCCAGGGCAGCGTAGCAATTCTTTATTGAATCCGTGATGATGCGAACGGCAAGAAGGTCGTAAACCTGTTCAATGGGAATCTGCTGGCGCTTCAGCTTTTGCCAGATGCTGTAGAGGCGCTTGATGCGGCCCTCAATGCGGGCGGGAATGGAAACCTCCACCATCTTGCCGCGGACCAGAGCGCAGACCTCTTCAAGGAACTTCTCGCTCACCTTCCGCCGGCTCTCCACCGCCTGCTTCACTTCCGCGAAGGCTTCCGGCTCCAGATATCGGAACGCCAGGTCTTCCAGCTCGCCACGCATCTTGCCCATGCCGAGCCGGTGCGCGAGGGGAGCGTAGATTTCGATGGTCTCGAGCGCAATCCTTCGGCGCTTTTCCGCCGGCAGATGCTCCAGCGTTCGCATGTTGTGCAGCCGGTCGGCAAGCTTCACAAGCACCACGCGGATGTCATCGACCATGGCGAGGACCATCTTCCGCAGGTTCTCCGCCTGTTGGTCTTGCGGGGTCAGAAACTCGATCCGGCTGATCTTGGTCACCCCCTCGACCAGGCGCGCCACGTCCGGGCCGAACTCCTGCCGCACCTGGGTAATGGTGGCGGGAGTGTCTTCCACGACGTCGTGCAACATGCCGGCAGCAAGACAGGTGACGTCCAGCTTCAAATCTGCGAGAATGCCTGCCACTTCGAGAGGGTGGGAAACATACGGGTCGCCGGAAAGCCGCCTCTGTGCTTGATGCTCGCGAGCGCTGAACGCGTAGGCCTTACGCAGCAGTTCCGGATCGTCGGCAGGGCGATAGGCGGAAACCTTGCGGAGAAATTCTTCCAGTTGCAGCATCGTCTGGATTCATTTTAGGCGAGCAGGGAAAGCGGTTCAAGCGCCGGGCGCCGTTTCCAGTTTGGCAATGAGGAGGGTGGCCCCTCCACGAAGTTGGAACCTAAGTTGGACAAGCTTGGGCGGCGAGAGCTTTACACCTTCAGGACCAGAAGCAGGAGAATGTAAATCCAGAGAGCATACATGAAATGCCAATAAATGGCCGTGGCGTCGAGCAGGCTCCATCGCTTCATTCCCTGCCCCATCCTGGGCGCTTGAAACACCAGAATAAGCAGAGCGACAATGCCTCCTAAAAGGTGCAACCCGTGTGCGCCCGTGAGCAAATAGAAGAATGAGCTGCTGGGGTCCGTCGCAAGATAAATGCCTCGCGCCACCAGTTCGCGCCATGCGATCAACTGGCCTGCAATGAAGGCGATGCCGAGAGCAAGGGTTGCATAAAGCCATAGCAGGAAGCGCCGCCCCAGGCCGGCAGTGAGCGAACCTCGTGAAAACTCAAGGGTCAGGCTGCTTGCCAGGAGCAAGACGCTGTTTGCATAGACAATGCGCGGCAGCGTGGTTGGAATCCAGTTATGCGATGTTCCCTTGAGAATCATCCAGGCGCTGGTGAGGGCGGCGAAAAACATCACGATGGCGACGATCGCCACCCAGACGCCGGTCAGCGAAACATCGGACGGCACGAAGCCTCCGGAATTCCCGCCATCTCCGCCGCCGCCGCCGAAGCCAGTATCGCCGGGACCATGCCCGGACGAACCCGTATCCTTCGGAGCTACGCGTTCCTTAACCGGGGTTAGAACCGCGCTCGCCATAGGACTCGCCTTGCCATCCGCAGGATGGATAGACCAATGACACTCCTAATCTAACGCGCATCGTCACGGCTTTCAATCCGCGCCTGAAGATGTAAAGCTCTCGCCGCCAGGCAAGCTCGATTCCCGCTTATGCGAGAATGACTTCAGCGTAATTTTCATGCTTTGAGAGCGCGCGAAGCTGGAAAAGCCGCAGCGTTACAAGACGGGCGCGGCGCTACGGTTTGATGCATACACGCCTTGTAGCGCGCCCGCGTTTTGGCCCTGCGGTTCTTCAAATCCTTTTTAAGGAAATGGAAAGGCGTCGTTACAAGACGGGCGCGGCGCTAAAAGCCTGCCAGGCGGACTTTGATTTGACGGCTTCCACGCCGTTCAGGCAGCCTATTTTCCCATGCTATGCTGAGGAATGCTTTCGGATGAGCAGCCTCTCATCGAATGCGTGCCCAATTTCAGCGAAGGACGCGACGAGGGGAAGGTGAATTCGATTGTCCAGGCCATTCAGGCGAGCGCGGAAGTATGCGTGCTGGATTGGACTATGGACCCGGATCATCATCGTTCTGTCGTCACGTTCGTCGGCGCCCCGGTTGCAGTGAAGGAAGCTGCTCTTCGGAGCATCGCGCGCGCCTCTGAACTCATTGACCTGAACCGTCATCAGGGTGTTCACCCCCGCATTGGTGCCGCCGATGTGATCCCATTTGTCCCCGTTTCCCGAGGCAATCTGGAAGATTGCGTTCTGATTGCCCGATGGACGGCCGAAGAGGCATGGCGCCGCCTTCGAATCCCCACGTACCTTTACGGGGCGGCTGCGCAAGTTCCGGAGCGGCGTAATCTGGAGTGGATCCGTCGCGGGCAATTCGAAGGGCTACGCGAGAACATGGATGCCGCCCGTCACCCGGATTTCGGCGCGGCGCGCCTGCACCCTACCGCCGGCGCTACGGCGGTGGGAGCGCGCGACTTTTTGGTTGCTTATAACGTGAACCTTGACACTGCTGACGCGGCAATTGCGCGTAGAATCGCCCAAAGGGTGCGTGCTTCAAACGGCGGCTTGCCTCACGTCAAGGCTCTTGGCTTGCGGCTTGAAACCAGAAACCTGGCGCAGGTGTCCATGAATCTGACGAACGTCGAAGCCACTTCATTGCCGATGGTGCTCGAAGTGGTGCGGCGCGAGGCTGAATCCCTCGGCGCCGGAATCCTTGAGAGTGAGATTGTCGGCCTTGTTCCGCGGGTTGCGCTGGCCGGCGCGGGTCCGGAAAGTCTCAAATTAAAAAATTTCAACTCCGACAAGATTCTTGAAAACCGGATCGCTCGCGTGCGAGGCGCAAACCTTTAGGTTCCGCAGGATATGAATCTTATCCACCCCACTTCGACCGGTGAATCCATCCCCTCGCTCGCCGAGGTGCACCGCAGCGTTCCGGTGCCGTCGCGCGCGGGGTTCTGGCGAAAGCTTCTGGCTTTTTCGGGCCCCGGGTTTCTCGTCGCGGTGGGCTATATGGACCCCGGCAACTGGGCGACGGACATTGCCGGAGGCTCGCAATTCGCCTACCGGCTGATTTTCGTCCTGCTGCTTTCAAATTTTCTTGCCATACTGCTTCAAACACTTGCCGCGCGATTGGGGATCGTGGCCCAGCAGGACCTCGCGCAGGCGTGCCGGGAGCGGTATTCACGACGAGCAGGAGTGATTCTCTGGATGCTCGCAGAGGTGGCCATCGCCGCCTGCGATCTCGCAGAAGTTATCGGCTCGGCCATCGCCTTGAATCTTCTCTTCCACATCCCGCTCCTGGTAGGAGTTTGCCTGACGGCAATGGACGTGCTCGCCATCCTTTACTTGCAGCATCGCGGCTTCCGCTACCTTGAAATCATCGTGCTGACGCTGATTGGCACCATCGGAATCTGTTACCTGGTAGAAATCCTCGTGGTAAAACCGGAGTGGGCAGGCATCGTCGGTGGCCTGGCTCCCGCCCCGGAAATCTTTACAAACAGGGATATGCTCTATATTGCCATCAGCATTCTCGGCGCCACGGTGATGCCGCATAATCTCTACCTCCACTCTTCGCTCGTCCAAACGAGGGCCATTGAGCGCACCCCGGAAGGGATGCGCACGGCCATCCGTTACAATTTCCTGGATTGTTGTGTTGCACTGAATTTCGCGTTTCTGATCAACGCGGCGATCCTGATTATGGCCGCAGGGGCCTTTTACACGCACGGGCTTCGGCACATGGCGGAAATTCAGGAAGCCTACCATACGCTTTCTCCCCTGCTGGGCGCGCCGGCCGCAAGCCTTCTCTTTGCACTCGCGCTGCTGTGCTCGGGACAGAATTCCACCCTCACCGGAACACTTGCCGGCCAGGTCGTGATGGAGGGTTTTCTGAGTATCCGGCTCGCGCCCTGGTTGCGGCGGTTGTTGACGCGGATGATGGCGATTGTTCCGGCAATTGTGGTGGTTGCGCTTTATGGAAATGCGGGAACGGCGAAGCTGCTGATTCTGAGCCAGGTCATCCTGAGTCTTCAGCTTTCCTTCGCGGTGTTCCCGCTCGTAGCGCTCACCTGCGACCGGAAGAAGATGGGAAGCTTTGTGAATGCGCCGTGGCTGAAAAGCC
Organism: Terriglobia bacterium; assembly: GCA_030040455.1. GTDB lineage: Bacteria > Acidobacteriota > Terriglobia > UBA7540 > UBA7540 > RH2-MAG17b. Next base: position 4,966 of record JASHTR010000419.1, read on the forward strand.
TTTCATGGACCGCAGGAGTGTTGATTGCGGTTTTGAACGCTTATCTTCTTGCGTTGTTATTCAAAGGATGGGTGTAAAAGCAAAAGGCAGTGACGAGTGTTGAGTGACGATGGACGAGCAAAAAATGCTGACGGCGATTCGGCTGTTTCTTCTCGTCACTTGGCACTTGGCACTCGTCACTCATCACTGATTATGTTTAAGAAGATTCTAATTGCGCTGGATCACAGCCGGGCGGATTCAGTTCTGCTTTCCTACGTGAAGAGACTGGCGCGCCTGACGCAGGCGGAGATCCTGCTTCTGCACGTTTCGACCGGATGGAAGGCGCAATGGCAGCAAGACCTGAACCTGAGCGATTCCGAGGAGATGGAGGAGGATCGTGTTTACCTGGATCACGTCCGGGACGGTCTCAAAGGCGAAGGGTTTCGTGTAACTGCGCGCCACGCTGCCGGAAAGCCCTCTGACGAGATTTTGAAGGCCGCTGACCAGGAACGCTGTGACCTCATCGCCATGGCGACTCACGGCCATCGCTGGCTGAGCGATTTGATTCACGGCACCACCATTACGCAAGTGCGGCATCTCACCCAAGTCCCCATTTTTCTGGTGCGCGCCAATCCCGAGGAAGATGAGCGGAGCGA
>JASHTR010000420.1 GCA_030040455.1 Terriglobia bacterium
CTTCGTGCTGATTCTGGTGGCGGTTGAATGCTCGCTCGCCAAACTGAGGCTATTTCGGATCAGTGAGTTTCTGGGTGTGGCGTTTATCACATCAGTGGCCGCAATGATCATGTGGCTATTTGCCCTGTGAGGCTCTCAAGGAGGCTGGATGGTGAGTGAGCCGTTCCTGTATCAGTTTAACGCGCTGGCGGGCGGGCTGTTTCTTCTGGCCACGTTCGGCATGGTCGCCACGCGGCAGGTGCGAGGGTGCATTCGATTCTATATTTTGCAATCAGTGTTTCTGGGCGTTTCCGCGTTCGTATTGGGCATTCACCCGGTTTCGTGGGATTTGCTGGGGGTCGCAGCCATTAATATCATCAATAAGGCATTTATTATTCCCTGGCTTTTGCGTCGCACTATTCCCGAGGAAGTACACACGCGGCGTGAGATCTCCCAAGTGCTCAACATTCCGGCTTCGCTCCTGGTAGCGCTGGTGATTGCCATTGGCGCGTACTTTCTTACCTTGCCGTGGGTCAGTCTCGCCGGCGGTTCGGCTGCTGGAGTCAACATTCCGATTGGGCTCGCCGCCTTGTTGCTGGGCGCCTTTACCCTTACGGTGAGACGCGAAGCGGTCCCGCAACTGCTCGGTTTGATCGCCATGGAGAATGGCGCTTTTTTTACCAGCATCGCAATCGCTCCAGAGTTGCATCTCTTCGTTGAGCTGATCGTTGCCTTCGACGTCCTGATCGCGGTCTTTGTGATCGGAGTGCTCACCCGGGCGATTCATGAGCACATTGGTACGACGGAAGTAGGATCCCTGGCGGTCCTCCGGGAGGAGCCCCGCCCATGACGGTTATCGCGATCCTCCTCGTGCCGCTTGTCGCGGCAGTGCTGTGCTGGATTCCCCCGATCGGGAAGCGGGCCGCCGGGCCGATCACTTTGGTGGCTTCGCTCGCCCTGCTCGTGGTCGGGCTGCGTGTAGTGGCACAGGTGCTTGTGCTCGGCAAGGTCGTCACCGCACCCGGCTGGCTGGAAGTGGATGCTTTCGGTGCGCTGATTCTTCTGCTCGTCGCTGGAGTTGGCCTGCTCGCCTGCCTCTACTCTATCGGCTACATGCCGCGGATGACCCACAATCCCTCCGTCCTTCACCACTATTATGGCAACTTCAATCTTTTTATCTTCTCCATGGTCATGGTTCCCGTGGTGGTGAGCCCGAGCGTGGAGTGGCTGGCGGTGGAGTTTACAACGCTGCTGTCCGTTCTCCTGGTGGGCTTTGAAAGTAACCGGGAGGCGCTCGAAGCCGCGTGGAAATACGCCATCCTTACCTTGACCGGCGCGGCGATTGCCCTTTTTGGATTCCTGCTTCTCTTCTGGGCCATGCATAAGGGCGGAGGGTTAACGTACACGTGGGCGGGACTGGCGGCGGTCGCGGCGAAAATGCCACCGGCAATTACAAAGACGGCTTTCCTGATGGTCCTGGTGGGTTTCGGCGCCAAAGTCGGACTCGTGCCTCTGCACACCTGGCTGCCGGACGCTCACAGCCAGGCGCCCACTCCGATCTGCGCCCTCCTTTCGGGCGTCGAAACCACGGCTGTGCTGTATGTCATCCTTCGCCTGATGCCCATCGTGCATCCCTCGCTCGGAGGCACTACCGAGCGTTGGGCTTTAGTGTTCGGACTCCTCTCGGTGGGTGTGGCGGCGTTCCTGCTGATTCAGGTACACGACTACAAGCGCCTGTTTGCGTACTCGACCGTCGAGCACATGGGCATCGTCCTCACTGCGGCCGGATTGGGAGGCGCTGCGGCCCATTATGGCGCTATGTACCAAATCATCGCTCACACGGCTACAAAATCATTCTGTTTTTTTGCGGCGGGGGCGGTTCTTCTGGTTACCGGGAAGCGTGATATCGCTTCGGTCGAAGGATTGATGCGGCGCTCGCCTCTCACCGGTTCCGCTCTTCTGCTCGGCGCCCTTGCGATTGCCGGAGCTCCGCCCTTTGTCGTTTTTCTCGGCGAGTTCTCTATTCTCAAAGCAGGAATTGGCGAGAGGCATTACGTTGCGGTGGGTTTGCTAGCGCTCTTTCTCGTGGTGGCTTTTTTTGGGATCCTCCTGCACGTGAATCGCATGGTTTTGGGTCGCTCCTCCGAAAAGGCACACGGCCTGCCCGTCGCCGAAGCCGAGGGGGAAGGCGTTGCAATTGGGGCATCCACCGAAAAGACTCTTTTTTTGCCGGCCGCCATACCGGGGGCTTGCCGGCTCACGCTGCTTCTGGCTGCGATTCCGGTGATTGTGCTTGGCGTTTACGTGCCGCATTCAGTGTATGAGCTATTGAGCCGAGCGGCCGCAGTCATGGGAGGAGGATGACATGGCGACCCTGGCAGAATTGGCCATGCAAGCCGAGCAAAAATGGCCTGGGCAAGTCCAGGCGTGGGTGGACCGCCGAAGTCCGCTCTGCGAGTTGCGGTGTCCTCCTTCCGAGGTTCTGCCCGAGGTCGTGCGGTGGGTTGTTGTGGACCTCGGCTACCGGTTTGCCGGCTTGATCGTTGAACAAGAGACGGAAGCGTGGGACCTCCGGTACCTGTTTTATTCGATCCACGGCACGCCGGGCTGGGCGCGGCTGAGGATTCGCCAGCCGCTTGAGATGCGGAGCGTTCCGAGCATCAGTCCGCAGGTACACGCTGCGGACTGGCACGAACGCGAAGCTGAAGATCTTTTTGGTATCACCTTCGAAGGACATCCACGGCTGGGGGACTTCGTGCTGCACGACGACCTGTGGCAGGAAGAGGTCGCTCCCATGCGGCGGGATTTCGATGAACGAATAGCCATTGTTGAGCGGAACCCGGATCTGAAATGGAGACCAAGACGAATCGTGAAGGATCCGGGCGCCTTCGCGATGCCCGTTGGCCCTATTTATTCCGGAGTGACGGAGTCGGCGCTTTTCCTTCTTGAAACGGTCGGCGAGGATGTCATCCGCGCCTTTCCCCGATTGTTTTACAAATATCGAGCCATTGAAAAGATTGCCGAAGGGCGCAAGGTGGAAGAGTGCCTGCTTCTGGCGGAGCGTTTTGCCGCCACCACCGCCTTCGCCCACGCGCTGGCTTTCAGCCAGGCGATCGAGACGATTTGCCGCGTGAAGGTTCCTCCTCGCGCCCAAACGCTGAGAGTGCTGGCGGCGGAGCTCGAGCGCTTTCGGCACCATGTTGGCGTGATTCATGAGATTTGCGAATCCACAGGCTTATCCGTGGCCGCCAGCCAGGCGTCCATCCTTGAGGAAGACTTGTTAAGGGTCAGTTGTGATTTGGCGGGGCATCGCTATCTTTTCGGACTCGCCATTCCCGGGGGACTCACCCGCAATTTCACTGACGCCGCCTGCGGTGGGGCAATCGAAGCAGCCGTGCTGGTGCTGCGAAAGCTGCACGAGCTCGAAGACGGGCTGCGCTACTCCAGCAGCTTTCTGGACCGCCTGGAGGGCGTCGGAATCATTTCGGGTGACGAAGCGCGCGAGTTTGGCCTGGTCGGTCCCATCGCCCGAGCGTCGGGACTGGAAGGGGATCTGCGGAAAGCTCAGCCGTATGCCGGCTACCAGCATTTTGCCTTTGACGCTCCCTTAGAAATCGAAGGAGACGGCTTTGCGCGCCTTCGCGTCTTGCTAGCAGAGGCCGCAGAGTCGGTCCGCATCATGCAGGAGGTCTCGGGCCGGCTTGAGGCTGGTGAAGTTTCAGTACCTGTTAGCCCGATGCCGGGACGGGCGTTCGGATGGGTGGAAGCTCCGCGTGGCGCCGCCTTCCACGGGGTGCACTTGGGTGGTGGCGGCATAGTTCAGCGCTACCGGGTGATTGCCCCTTCGTTCGTCAATTGGCATGGCTTTCACTTGGCGGCCGAAGATTTCGCCTTCCAGGATTTCCCCATCATCCTGGCGACGTTCGGCCTGTCTGTGGCCGAGAATGACCGGTAGGAGGGTCTGGAGAGAATGAGCCCATGGGTTCTTAACGGATTACGCCGGGGAGTAATTACAACTTCCTATCCGGCACATCAAGAGGCCGCCAAAGGCGTCTCGCCGGGATTACCCGCAAGCCTCGTCCCTGTGACTGAAGAGGCTGGCCGGGTTTTGGAAGCACTTTGTCCGACGGGCGCTATCAGCCTTGAGCGCGGAGAAGCACGAGTGGATTATCGCCGCTGCATTCATTGCTTCCGATGCTGTCGCGGAACCGATCTGCCGCTCGACTGGAAGCCCGGTTACGAGTGGGCGACGCTCACGACCGGCGGCTTAAGCGCGGCCGCATGGCCGAAGGCTTTCCATAAATCAATGCACATTCTGGTGGTTGATGCGGGAGATTGTGGGGCCTGCTTGAATGAGGTCAAGCAACTCAGCAATCCCTACTACAACATTCATCGTTTGGGCTTCTTTATCACCCCCACCCCGCGCAAAGCTGACATTCTTCTGGTTGTGGGACCGGTCACCGACCATATGCGGCTGCCATTGCAGGCGGCATATGACGCGATGCCCACCCCGAAGCTGGTGATGGCGGTGGGGGCCTGCGCGCTTTCGGGTGGCGTTTTCGGTCCTAGTTTTGTTGCCCGTGGCGGGGTGAAAGACGTAATACCTGTCGATGTGGAAGTGCCAGGTTTTCCGCCTCCGCCGTTGGCGATCTTGCATGGGCTGCTGGTTGCCACTGGCCGCAAGCCGCCAGCCCCCTGGCAGGCCGGGACAGCAGTAGCGGGATCTACGCGGCCATCTTCCGCTCTGGCAGGATGAACCCGCCGTTACAACTTCTCCGAGGCAGAGTGGAGAAGTGCTGGAAGGGCGCTTATGGATTTCATCGCATTTGCCTGGCTGTTCCTGGCGTTGAGTGTGGGGGGAATGCTGGCGGCCGCGTTCTTACCCGAGCGGAGGGTTGTGCCGAGCCTCGGGTGGTTGGGTGCTGCGGCTTCTGTAGCCCTGGGCGCGGCGGGCGTGGACGCCCTTATTTCCCGATCTCCATTTACAGTAAGACTGTGGTCGGTACCGGCGGTCAGCCCCCTGGTCTTGTCCGTAGATCGGATGTCGGGGTTGTTCCTTTTAGTGTCTGCGCTGGTGTTCCTGGTAACCTCCATTTACTCCATCGAGTATCTGGAGCCTTACCGGGAGCATTTTAATGTGCGCTCTTTCAGTGCGGGATATTTTGCGCTCCTTGTTGCGGTGGGCCTGGTGCTCAGCGCCGGCGACGCGTTGAGCTTTCTGGTGGGTTGGGAGCTGATGTCGCTGTTTGGCTATGCCCTGGTTAATTATCAGAAGCGAGGTGAGGAGAGCGAGCGTCCCGCTTACCTCATGCTAGTCATGGGAGAGGGGGGCTTTGTGGCGGTGGTTCTGGCTTTCCTAATCATCGCCGGTCATGGCCAAGGCAGCCTTCTCTTTTCCAGCCTGCGCTCGTACTCGGTATCACTGGGGTGGCATGTACGGTGGGCGGTTTTCCTGCTTTCCTTCTTTGGTTTTGGTGTGAAAACAGGACTGGCTCCATTCAATCGTTGGCTGCCGCAGGCGCATCCGATTGCACCCGCGAACGTTTCCGCCGTGCTTTCAGGCGCCTTACTGAATT
>JASHTR010000421.1 GCA_030040455.1 Terriglobia bacterium
ATGCCGCCCGCGTTCCCGGCAATCACAGCCGGAAGAGCGGAGTGGAGAAAACCCGTGAAAGCATGAAAATCGCCGAGAAAACGGGGCGTCTCCAGAAATCCGCCCAGGATGGAGAGCACGGCGAGCACAATACACGGCACTTTCATTGACCAGCCGGGCTTGTGCTCGACGGGAGTCTTATTTTCCCCGAAAAAGGCCACGAAAATCATTCGAAACGTGTAGAGTGAAGTGAGCAGCACGCCGATGACGGCCAGCACCCACAGCGTCATATTTCCGTGTTCCGCCGCGCGAACTTGCCAGATAATAAGGCCCTTGCTATAGAAACCCGCCGTGATCAGGGGCAGACCGGCCAGCGAGCACCCGGCGATAAGGAACGTCCAGAAAGCTACAGGCAGCTTCTTCCACAGGCCACCCATTTTGAATATGCTGTGCTCGTGGTGGCAGGCGTTGATGACGATGCCCGCGCCGAGGAAGAGCAGAGCCTTGAAGAAGGCGTGCGTCATGAAGTGGAAAATGGCGGCGGACCATGCGCCCACGCCGAGCGCGAGGAACATATACCCGATCTGGCTGACCGTGGAATACGCCAGGATGCGCTTGATGTCCCACTGCGTGAGCGCGGCGAAGCCGGCCAGGATGAGCGTGGCAATGCCCACGATTGCCACGGCCATTTGCGCCGCGGGAGCGAGGCTGTAAAGGACGTGGGTGCGCGCGATGAGATAAACACCCGCCGTCACCATCGTCGCCGCATGGATCAAGGCACTGGTCGGCGTAGGACCCGCCATTGCATCCGGCAGCCACGTCTGGAGCGGGAGCTGAGCGGATTTGCCCACCGCGCCGCCCAGCAGCAGGAACCCAGCCCACACCGCAAGGGAAGAACCCACCGGCCAATGAAGCGTCGCGCGACGCATTAAATCCTGAATGTCCAGCGTGCCGAGATGGGTGAAGAGCAGCAGAAGACCCAGCGTCATAGCCGTGTCGCCGACGCGGGTAACGTAGAACGCCTTGCGAGCCGCGCGACCGTTGGCGAGGTCTGTGTACCAGAAGCCAATCAGCAGGTAACTGCATAGCCCGACGCCTTCCCAGCCCAAAAAGAGCAGCAGCAGGTTGTCGCCCAGCAGCAGCATAAGCATGAAGGCGACAAAAAGATCCATGTAGGCGAAAAAGCGGCTGTAGCCTTCGTCGCCATCCATGAACTCCGTGGAATACCAGACGATCAGAAAGCCGACGAACGTAACCACCAGGCTCATCACGAGCGAGAGCGCGTCCAGATACAGGCCGACATGAGGATGGAAGCCGCCCACATCCAGCCACGTCCATAAAGACTGCTCGAAGGCATGGCCGGGCGGTGGCGAGGTCATGAATCGATACGCGATCAGGATGGTGACGATCGCGGAGAGGGCGACGACACCCGGTCCAATGACGGCCACTGCCTTCTTTGCCATGCGCGGGCCAAAAACAATAAGCACTAAGGCGCCCGCGAACGGAAGAGCCGGAATGAGCCACAGCAGGTGAAACACGCTAACCCCTCATCTCACTGATTGCGTCCGCGTCCAGGGATTTATGCTGGTGATACAACTGAATCAGCAAAGCCAGGCCGACGGCCACCTCCGCGGCCGCCATCGCCAGGATGAAAATGAACATCACTTGGCCGTCCGGCTGCATCCACCGCGCTCCCGCCACCACAAAAGCGAGCCCCGCCGCGTTGAGCATTACTTCAATGGACATCAGGATGAACATCAGGTTACGGCGCACCAGGACGCCGATCAGCCCCAGCGCGAACAAGATCCCCGCCAGTAGTAACCCGTGATTCATCGGTATGATCGCCATTCTCTCTCTCCACTTCCACTGGCTTGCGCACGCCCAGGTGGTAAGCGCCCACCAGCGCGCCCAGCAGCAGAAACGACGCAAGCTCCACCCCCAGCAGATAAGGGCCAAATAACGCAATGCCCACCTGCTTCGGGCCAATAACTTCTCCGCCGATCATCGGGCCGCCCGTGCGCGTAACCAGAAAAACGACCTCTGCCACCAGAATAACCGCCAGGATGATGGGGCCCGTCCACATCCCGGGCCGAAGCCAGGAGCTTTCCTGCTCCACTGTGCGATGGCCCAGGTTCAACATCATGACCACAAAGATAAAGAGCACCATGATGGCGCCGGCGTAAATGATGACTTCGAGGGCCGCCACAAACGGCGCTCCCAGAGTGAAGAAAACCACCGCTACCGCTAGCAAGGAGACGATAAGGTAAAGCAGCGCGTGCACGGGCCTCAGGCGCGTCAGCATCATCAACGTGGCGAAGATCGCCACGGCTCCGGCAATGTAGAACAGCACCACCATAACTTATTGAGGATTGCCCATCTTACGGCATCAAAGTACGCACGTCCGCAGGAGGATCTTCTCTCTCGGACTGTCCCTTGTCTTTCCCGCCGATCTGGACGCCAGCAACGCGCCAGAAACTATAACCGGGATACTTGCCGGGACCGCTGATCATCAGGTGCTCTTTCTCGTAAACCAGGTTCTGCCGGTCGTATTCGCAGATTTCGAAGTCCGGCGTGAGCTGGATGGCATACGTCGGACACGCTTCTTCACAAAGCCCGCAAAAGATACAACGCGAAAAATTAATGCGGAAGAACTCCGGGTAGCGCCGCCCGGTTTTGTCTTCAGTCGCCTGCAGGGCAATGCAGTC
>JASHTR010000422.1 GCA_030040455.1 Terriglobia bacterium
GGAGGCGATCGACTTCGCCGAATTTTACGCCCGCGAAGCCCTGCGCCTCTCGAAGCCGCACCCGCTCGTGCGCGTCCCCGGAGAAAGGAATTCACTCCGGTACATTCCCCTTGGGGTAGGAGTGGTGATTCCACCGTGGAATTTCCCGCTCGCGATCACAGCAGGCATGACCCTGGCTTCTATCGTCGCCGGCAACACGGTGGTGCTGAAGCCTTCAAGCGAGTCGCCGACCGTAGCCTATAAGTTCTTTGAGGTGCTTGAAGAAGCGGGAATGCCGGCCGGGGTGGTGAATTTTCTTCCCGGCCCTGGCCGAACAGCAGGCGTGAACCTGGTGAGTCACCCTCGCACGCGCTTTATTGCTTTCACCGGGTCCAAGGGTGCAGGACTCCAAATCCACGAGCTTGCTTCCCGGTGCGCCCCCGGGCAGGTTTGGATCAAGCGGACAGTGCTCGAGATGGGAGGCAAGGACTCCATTGTTGTGGATAGCGAGACGGACCTGGACCTGGCAGTCGAAGGAGTGGCTGTATCCGCCTTTGGATTTCAGGGTCAGAAGTGTTCGGCCTGCTCGCGTGCGATTGTTGTGGACACCGTCTATGACGCTTTCCTGGTGAAGCTCAAAGAGCGGGTGGAGAAAATCCGCGTAGGGGATCCGGAAGAACCTGAGAATGACATGGGCCCGGTCATCAATGCTGCTGCCAAAAATTCCATCCTGGAATATATTGAAGCGGGCAAGCGCGAGGGTCGCCTGCTGACCGGAGGAAGAGAAATTTCTGGTGCCGGGCACTTCCTCGAGCCCACGGTGATCGCCGACGTTGCTCCCAAGGCGAGAATCGCGCAGGAGGAGATATTCGGCCCCGTGTTGGCCGTTATTCGGGCGCAGAATTTTGATGAAGCGCTGGAGATCGCCAACAATACGGAATATGGGCTTACCGGAGGAGTCTACACCAAGAACCGCCACAAGCTGGAGCGCGCGGCGGACGTGTTTCATGTAGGAAATCTCTATTTCAACCGCAAGTGCACCGGAGCATTAGTGGGAGGACACCCGTTTGGAGGCTTCAACATGTCGGGAACGGATTCAAAGGCCGGTGGCTTCGACTATTTACTGCTTTTTACCCAGGCGAAGACGATTGCCGAGAAGCTTGTGCCTTGACCCATGGCGAAAGAGCAGAACGCAGGCATCTCGGATGAACTCGAACGCCGCATCAAATCAGAAGTGCGGCGAATCGAGTATGAAAGCCATGCGGTCCGCATTCTGCTGGTTGCAGTGGCAGCGGTTCTCTGCTTTGGCGTTATTTCGCTGTTTCTCCCCAGCACCCTCTGGCATTACAAGCCGATTGTTCTGGTGATTCCTCCTCAAGTTCTGTTTGTCACTTTGCTGGTGATCGCGGCGCTGGCAATCTACCTGGTTCGCTATGAATCGGAAATGCGAAAGTTGCGTTTGCTGACGCTTCAACAGGCGGAAGCAGCGCAGTCGGACCATGTGGCCAGGACGTTTGACGCGCTCACCAACGTCTTCACGCGGAATCTCCTGCAAAGCCTGCTCGAAAAGGAGATCGCCCGCGCGGAGCGCAGCGGCCGGCCGCTGGCACTGATGATGTGCGACGTCAACAACTTCAAGCAGGTGAACGACCGCTACGGCCACCTGATCGGGGATAAGGTCCTGGCCCGGACTGCCGCTATCTTGAAATCCTGCCTGCGCGGCTCAGACCACGTGGTGCGCTACGGAGGCGACGAGTTTCTGCTAATTCTCCCGGAAACCGCGGAAGCCGGGGCCATCATTGTCCGGGATCGCATCCTGCAACGGATTGCCGAGTGGGATTTTGCCGACCGCATTGGCGAAGTGCAGGTTTCATTAAGCTTGGGGCTTTATCACCACATCCCCGCGCACTCTGCGGAGCAGGATCTGGCAGAAGTGGATGCGCGCCTCTACGCCGAAAAACGCCTAAGGCCTCCGGGATGACAGGGTCGCGCCAAAGTCGCGTCGGGTTGGAGTGCGGGAGCAAGCTGCCGCACTCCATAGGTGCTTCGCACCAGCGGCGCTGTGCAATCTTACACTTCCGGGACTTTGACGTGACCCTGTCCGGGATGAAATTGTGCTTTTAATTGGCTGTCCTTCTAGGATAGCCTATTTACTTGCCCATGATGGAAATTACCCAACTCGACGGCATCGACCAGGCGGATCTGGTGCGGCGAAAGGAAATCAAGCCACTGGAGCTGGTGGAGGCAGCCATCGAGAGAATTGAACGCTTAAATCCGCTGCTCAATGCAGTGGTCACGCCGCTTTACGAGGAGGCTAGAGCGCTTGCGGCGGACGAAGGAAAGCTGCCAGCAGGACCCTTTCGGGGCGTTCCCTATCTCCTTAAGGACCTCTTTGCTGCCTGCGCGGGTGTCCCACTGACTTCCGGAAGCGCTTTTCTCTGTCATCTCGTTCCTACGTATGACAGCGAGCTTGTTTCCCGACTCAAGCGTGCGGGACTCGTGATTTTAGGCAAAACGAATACGTGCGAGCTTGGACTTTTGGCTACCACCGAGCCCCGGCTCTTCGGCTCGTCGCGGAATCCTTGGAATACGGAGCGGACGACAGGAGGGTCGAGCGGAGGCTCTTGTGCCGCAGTGGCCTCGGCGATGGTGCCGATGGCGCACGCCAACGACGGCGCAGGGTCAATACGTATCCCCGCCTCCTGTTGCGGGATTTTCGGCCTAAAGCCCACCCGCGGGCGCATCTCGCTGGCTCCGGACGCCGGAGATATCATGGGCGGGCTGGCGGCAGAGCACGCCGTCACGCGTTCCGTGCGCGATAGCGCTGCCCTGCTGGACGCCACGCTGGGCGCGGCGCCGGGCGATCCCTATTTCGCGGCGCCGCCCGCCCGTCCTTATCTCGAGGAGGTGAAACGCGCGCCGGGCCGCCTTCGGATCGCCCTCGTCAAATCTTCTTTCGCCGGGACGCCCGTCCAGGCCGACTGCGTGCGTGCAACTGAAGATGCGGCAAAGTTATGCTCGGGCCTTGGGCATGACGTAGTTGAGGATGCTCCGAAGCTGAACGGCGAGCTCTTCGTCGAAGCCTTTATGACGGTCTGGGCAGCCGGGTGCGCCGCAACGATGGAAGGATCAGCAAAAATCACGGGGCAACCCCTGCACGAAGACGGCTTTGAGCCTTTGACGTGGAACTTCTACCAAGTCGGCCGCGAAATTCATGCGAGCGCTTATGCACTCGCCCAGGCGCAATTGCAAAGCCTCGCGCGTGAAGTCGGGCGCTTTATGGCGCGGTACAGCGTCGTGTTGACGCCGACCCTTGGCCACCCGCCTCCTCCGCTGGGCTGGTTTAACTCGCCCCCCTTGCCTCCACTGGAAGTCCAGCAACGCTTGACGACATTTGTCCCTTTTACTCCGCTTGCGAATGTTACGGGCCAGCCGGCAATGTCCGTGCCTTTAGGGTGGAACGAGGAAGGCCTTCCTATTGGCGTGCATTTCATGGGGCGCTACGGCGAGGAAGACACGCTCTTCCGCCTGGCTGCGCAGCTTGAAGCAGCCCAACCGTGGCGGCAGAGGCACCCGCCGGTTTCAGCGTAATAAGGAAAGATGATTGATATTCATTGCCATCCGCTGCCCGAGACCGACGACGGTGCAAAATCGGTTGAGGTGGCGGTGGCCATGCTGCGAATGGCTGCCGAGGACGGCGTCACCCACGTGGTGGCGACACCCCATTGTAATTTTCGGTATCATTTCGACGCCGAACGAAACAAGCAAAAAGCGTTCGAGCTTGAAACCGTCCTCGGCGGCGTCCCTGCGCTTTTGTTGGGATGCGATTTTCATCTTTCCTATGAGAACATTCGCCGCCTTGACGGGGAGCGCGCGCTGTTCACGATCAACGGCACGCAGTATCTCCTGGTGGAATTCGATGAACACTTCATTCCTGAACAGATGGACCACGTGTTTTATGAGATCCAGGTTGCGGGCATCACGCCGATTCTCACGCACCCCGAACGAAATACCATCTGCCGGCGGAAGATGCAGCACCTTTATAACTGGGTCACTCGCGGCTGCCTGGTGCAAATCACGGCGCAGTCCTACACGGGCGGATTTGGCTCTGAAGCGCAACGCGCCGTCGAGGAGATGCTTGACCTTAATCTGGTTCACATCGTCGCCTCGGATGCGCATGACACGTTGCACCGCCCTCCGCGCCTCTCGCGTGCCCGTGAAAAGATGGCATCAAGGCGCGGCCAGCGCCTCGCCGCCTGCCTTTTCCAAGCCAATCCGGAAGCCATTATTCAAGGAAAACCCCTTCCGCCCGGCCCGATGCCCATCTCCCCCGAAGACCGTAAGACAAAAAAGAGATGGTGGTCGTTTCTCAAACGTTGAGGAGCCGTTGAGGCAGTTGCGTTTTTTTGTTTGGCGGCGGAGAATCAATGTTCGCCAGAAAGATCAAGATTGAAATCGTGGAGCCAGAAGGCCCCCGGCTGTGCCCGCTAGGATGGATCGATAGCTTTTGTATGCGTAGTTTCACCGGCCGCACCGCATTTGACGACACATTGCCACTCGCGGACGGCGATTTGGAAGTAGGTTTCCGGGTGGACGTGGAAGCGCTGCGGAGGGATATGGAAGACTGGATGACTCGCAAGTTCGGCCAAGGCCAACCGGTGAGACCCAGAGCGACGCCCCGATGAGCCGCGGAGGTGTCGGGGTGGTTCATTTTTCGGGATTTTTCAGGGGTTTTCTTGAAGAAATGGCTTGACACTGAGACACATATTAATTAAAGTGTCACCTAACCGTGATGTGAAGGCTCACAAATCTTAACTTCAGGAGAGGAGCATAAATGGCGAAGGCGATGACGAAATCTCAAGTGGTCGGACACTTGGCGGAGAAAGCCGGCATCCACAAGAAGGCGGCAGGTGCGGTTCTGGAAGAGATAGTGAACCTCGCGACTAAGGAATGCAGAAGTGGGGGACAGTTTGTTATTCCCGGGTTAGGCAAGGCGGTGAAGGCGAACCGAAAAGCCAGAATGGGCCGCAACCCTCAGACAGGCGAACCCATCAAAATCCCGGCGAAGACGGTGGTGAAGTTCCGCTTGGCAAAATCCTTTAAAGACGCGGTTGTTCCTCCAAAGAAAAAATAGCCTGACTCATCGAGCGGCGGGTGATAGAGTCTGCGTGGAAACCGCTTTGGTAACGGCGGGGCCTCACCGTCGGCCTTCACTTTATCGATTGCTTCGGCGACGGGTTCATTGCTTCTACAACATGAATCCGCGGTTTTCGAACAGGTTCGATGACCCCGCTGCTCTGGTTGTGGTCGCCGGTTAAGATGCTCGTCCGTCTTTTTTCGTCCCAACACGGGTCTTCCCCTGAGTAGTGGTGGGATAGGACCATGCAGGGGGTGTATGTTGAACCTCACGGCACTGACTTCCGCCCCGCTGGAAACGTGATTTGCGTTTACTTCGCAAACCATGCTTCCATGCC
>JASHTR010000423.1 GCA_030040455.1 Terriglobia bacterium
ATGCTAGCGGCTGGCAGGTGGCGGCAGATGCGAATCTGGCGGGGGAAACCTACCCTGACCAGAGCTTGTACCCTTCCAACAGTGTGCCGGGCCTCGTCAGACGTATCAACAGTGCTTTCAAGCGTGAAGACGAAAAGCAGCACCTTACCGGCCGAGAGGGCACCTATTGGTTCGCACCAATCGTAGCCGACGCTGAAGCGGGTTTTGGCGGCTGCCTGAATGCCTTCGAATTGATGAAGGAAATGATTGAAGCGGGGGCAGCAGGAGTTCACTTCGAGGACCAACTCTCCTCCGCAAAGAAATGCGGACATCTGGGCGGGAAGGTTCTGGTTCCAACCAGCGAGTTTACTCAAAAACTGACCGCCGCGCGCTTAGCCGCCGACACGATGGACATCCCCACCATCCTTATAGCCCGGACGGACGCCAAGAGCGCCAAGCTCCTTACCAACAACATCGACCCGGCGGACCAACCCTTTCTAACCGGACAGCGGACCCCCGAAGGGTTCTTTGTGGTGCGGGGTGGTCTTGAGGCAGCCATCGCGCGAGGACTGGCCTACGCCGAGTATGCAGACATGCTATGGTTCGAAACGTCGGAGCCGAACCTCGAGGACGCGCGCGAGTTCGCCAGAGCAATCCACTCGACGTTCCCAGGAAAACTCTTGGCCTACAACTGCTCACCTTCTTTTCACTGGGAAAAGAATCTCGACAGCGCTACCATTGCGAAGTTTCAGGCTGAACTGGCAGCATGGGGATACAAATTCCAGTTCATCACCCTGGCGGGGTTCCATGCTCTTAATCATGGCACGTTCGAACTTGCCGCCGCCTATGCTCGGGAGGGAATGCCTGCTTACGTTCATCTTCAGCGGCAGGAATTTGAAAGTGAGCTCGCCGGATACAAAGCGGCAAAGCATCAAGCCTTTGTGGGTGTTGGATATTTTGATGAAGTTGCCCGCCTGGTTGGCGGAGGAACATCATCAACGCTTGCGCTCGATGGATCAACTGAGGAGGCGCAGTTTGCAGCATGTGAGCCGGTTTCTCCGGTCGCTGGTGGGGCCGGCCAGTCCACCGGCAGAGCATTGGCACGACCCTCCTAAAGATCATCTTATCTACTCTTTTTAAACCTTTTGGACCACCCTATAACCTTCGACCGTTCGGCCGGCATCATCGAAGACAAAGCCCAATTGCATAAGCATGTGTTAGCTGATTATTACCGGTGCCTCACGGACCAAGTTCCGTTTCTGCCGGCAGTCAAATCCACGATGCAGGAAGGGTACTTTCGGTTCGGCGCGGATACGATCTGCTATGGACAGCTCTCCTACAAGGATGCAGCTCGGAGCCCGCTGATGCAGTTAGCCGATGCTCTCGAAGAAGTGGCAGTGGAAGCGGAAGCGGAAGGGATCAAACTCCCCTTCAACCCCAGCGAGGTGGTCGAAAATCTGCGGCGCGAGCGCTATGCGGCTCATTTCCGCAAAGAAGGACAAGTTTTTAATGAAATTTTGCGGAAGGCATACTACTTTCTGCGGCCGTGCCTGGGCGTTTCCGTGCGCCGGCACCTCCAAAAAATGCGCCTGCGCGGGTGGAGTGAAATCAGCTTCCCGGCTTGGCCCGTCGACACCACGGTCGAGCGCATCCATCAGAAATTGCTGGCGTTATCTCTTGAAGCGCAGGGTGTACAAAGACTTCCTTTCATATGGTTTTGGCCGGAAGGTTTTATGAGTTGTGCCATCATCACCCACGACGTAGAAAGTTCCCTGGGCTGGGGCTTCTGCCGCCGTTTGATGGACCTGAACGAATCCTTTGAATTTCGTAGCTCCTTTCAGGTGGTGCCGGAGAACCGCTATTCGATTTCAAAAAGCTTTCTGCAAGATATTGAAGATCGCGGTTTCGAGGTCAACATTCATGACCTGAACCACGATGGGCGACTTTATGCTGAACGCGCGGAGTTTCTGCGCCGGGCAAAACGCATCAACAGTTACGCGCGTGAATATGACGCTGCAGGATTCCGTTCCGGTGTCCTCTACCGAAACGCGGACTGGTACGATGCGCTCGAGTTTTCCTATGATATGTCGTTTCCCAACGTAGCTCACCTCGACCCGCAACGTGGCGGCTGTTGCACAGTGATGCCCTACTTTATCGGCAAGATCGTTGAGCTTCCCGTAACCTGCACGCAAGACTATACGCTCTTTCATATTCTTGGCAATTACTCCATCGATCTATGGAAAAAGCAGATCGCTTTGATCATGAAGAACCACGGCCTGATCAGCCTCATTGTTCACCCTGATTACATTCAGGAGCAGCGAGCTCAGGCGACCTACAAAAATCTGCTCAGTTACCTTTCCGATCTACGTGTGAAGGGCAGCATCTGGGCTCCCCTGCCGAAGGACGTGGCGGCTTGGTGGAGAGAGCGAAGCAAAATGGAGTTGGTATATGAAGGCGGTAAATGGCGCATCGAGGGAGCCGGCAAGGAGCGGGCTTGCATCGCTTATGCCGCGCGAGTTGGAAATACGGTGACTTACAGCCTGGAGCGTTGAAAACGAAGGCAAGCTCGTCTCATTGCACAGTTCGGGTGCGATAGCAATGGTAGAGATCTCCGGGAAAGTGCTGGATCGGAACATATACGCCGATGGGGAATACCTGGAAAGAAATCCGCTATGGCACGCGGATGAATCTCCTTTTAAAGTCGTTCAAATTCTCCGAATGTTACAGATCCAGCGGCTTCATCCCAACACGATCTGTGAGGTCGGATGCGGTGCCGGAGAAGTTCTAAAACTGTTGCAGGAGAGGATGGACAAAACCTGCTGTTTTTGGGGTTACGACATCTCGCCCCAGGCCCTGGAAATATGCAAAGGTAAGGCAAACGAAAACCTTCAGTTCAAACTCGCGGACCTCAGTCAGGAGGAAAACACCTTCTTCGACTTGATTCTGGTTCTGGATGTCATCGAGCACGTCGAGGACTACTTCGGCTTTTTAAAGGGAATCCATCAGAAGAGTCATTTGAAGATTTTTCATTTCCCCCTGGACCTTAGCGCACAGGCTGTGCTTCGCAAACGCGGCTTGCTTAAACGTCGGGAACTCTACGGCCATATCCAGTATTTCACCAAAGAGACAGCCCTCGAGACTCTCAAAGACGTTGGGTATGAGCTCCTAAACTATTTCTATACCCCTCGATGTATCGAACTCGCGAAGGAGAGCATCCAGAAATTGGCTA
The DNA here is from genome assembly GCA_030040455.1 of Terriglobia bacterium. Classification (GTDB taxonomy): domain Bacteria; phylum Acidobacteriota; class Terriglobia; order UBA7540; family UBA7540; genus RH2-MAG17b. The sequence goes on from JASHTR010000423.1 coordinate 3,209, forward strand.
TATTGCCGAGGAAGATGTGTTTTGCGATCAATGAAGATCTGACAGCTCGAATCCTCGGCGGATACAGCTTATTGGTCTTGGCCAGGTGATTCAAGTTATGAGGGCAGAAAGCAGTCAGCGGAATCAAGACAAGCCATGAGGCACAATGCCTACTCCTCGTCTCGAATTTCACGATCAGCACATATCCTTAATTCTTTTTCCCTCAAACCATGGTGAAGGTAGGTAGACAATGACGTCCTGTGACGCGGTCATTATCGGTGCCGGGCCTTATGGTCTTTCTGCAGCCGCTCATCTGCGCACGGTCAAGGGACTCGAATGTCGCGTCTTCGGCGATCCCATGTCCTTCTGGAACCGCAACATGCCGGTGGGCATGCAACTCCGTTCCGGCTGGGCAGCAACGTACATTGCCGATCCAAAACGATTGCTTACATTGGAAGCGTATCAGCAGGCATCAGGCAACCACTTTACAACCCCAGTGCCTCTCGATCAATTTGTGCAGTATGGTTTGTGGTTCCAGCGCCAGGCAGTACCTGATCTTGACTATCGCAATGTTGAGTTGGTCGAGTCGGAACCAGGAGGCTTTCGGCTTACACTTCGGGATGGTGAGATGCTCCGTACGCGCCGCGTCATCATCGCGTGCGGTATCCAGCCGTTCGCTTGGCGTCCTTTGGAGTTCCGAGGTCTCCCCTCGTCGCTTGTGACCCACACTTCCGAACATCATGATTTTGGGGGGGGGGCCGGCAAAACGGTGCTCGTAATTGGCGGTGGGCAAAGCGCACTCGAATCCGCCGCTCTACTTCACGAAGCAGGAGCGGAGGTTGAAGTCATCGCGAGAGCGAGCAGCATTCAATGGCTTCAAGGATGGGCTTCCACAACGCTTCATTGGCGCATGGGCAAATTGACTGCGCGCCTTCTCTATGCGCCCACCGACGTGGGCCCTGCCGGCATCAGCCAAATTCTGGCACGACCGGATTTGTTCCGGAAGTTGCCTCGCGGTCTCCAAAACGTTCTTTGGAAGCGAGCCGTCCGGCCAGCGGGCGCACGCTGGCTGGTGAGGCGGCTTGAGGGCGTGCCGCTCACCCTTGGACGTTCGGTCATTTCGGTTGCCACAGCAGGCGAGCGCGTAGCGTTGCAGCTCAGCGATGGCACCCGCCGGAAAGCGCATCATGTGCTTCTGGGGACAGGTTTTCGTGTGGACATTTCAAAGTACAGATTATTGGGCCCAAGTATCCTGAAGTCCATCCGTCGCATCAATGGCTACCCTCAGCTCAAGGGAGGTCTTGAGACGTCGGTTCCCGGTTTGCACATCCTGGGCGCGCCAGCCGCCTGGAGCTTCGGCCCCTTGATGCAATTCGTTTCCGGCGCTCGCTACGCTTCCCAATCACTGCTGCGCTCGATCGCCGGGCGAAATCCCGCGTTAGAAGATCTCTATCAAGAACCGGTATGCCCGGATGAGGCATGGTCGGCCCTCCCGTAGCTCTGGCGCGGTAGTCAGGACTCTTTCAAACAAAATGAAGGGCGACGGTGTTCAGATGCGACCTGCGATAAAGCCGCCCTTCGTATCGCTAAGTGGAAAGGCCGTTCTTATCGATCACAGTACGGGCGTCCATTCGAAACCTCGAAAACGCCAGCCTCTTCCCTCGCCAGCCAGAGCTGCAACATATCGCGCCGCTGGCCGAAACGAATGCAGAGTCCAGTTGACATTTCCAGGTCCGCAAAGTTCCTCAGAAGCGGCTGCCGAAAGTGAAACATCAAAACTATCAAGCGGTATCTCGAGGCCTACACCGCTGGCTTTTACGTATGCCTCCTTTTTGGTCCAGCAAGTGAAAAATCCATCGACCCGTAAGCCCGGTGGCAACGCACGCAGCGCCGCAACCTCGCGTGGGGAGAAAAAGCGCTCTGCTACTTCCATGCCGCCGAAATCGTGCCTGAGCAGCTCGATATCAACGCCAACCTCCCGTCCTTTAGCGAAAGCATATAACGCCATGCCATGCGAGTGCGCCAGGTTAAAACGCATCCAGGGGGCACAATCCTTGAGAGCCGGTTTACCGCGAGGACCAGAGTCGAACTTCAACGCGGCCGGTGGTTGCCCCAAGTAAGCGCCGAGGAGCTCACGCAAAATGCCTCGTGCAGCAACAAAGCTCTCTCGATCTCGCTGAAATACGAAACGCGCCGCACGTGATATTTCATCCGGTGCAAGTGTCGCTTCTAAACGTGGAAGCTCTTCCGGCCTCGGGCTAAGAAGGGCGCGCCAGACGTGAACCTCATCGCTTGAGAGACTAAGCTCTGCCGGTGCCGCCGGCCAAACCAGAGACGAAAATCCCGCGTCGGTCATAGCAAAACAACCTCTTGCTTCACACGCTGAACGTCTTGCAAAAGAGCGAACGCCCTCCGCAACCTCAAAAGGGAAGCAGAGGCATTGAACGATAGGAAGTTAATAAAGCCATGGAGAACACCGCTTATTACTTAAAGTCGAACGTGATGGCGGAGCCGCTGGTGGACAGTTGGTACGCGTGGGCGCACCTGATTCCGCCCGCGACCGCAGCCAGGAACCTCACTGAGCGCCACCTGCGGATTATGGAATCTTACATCGAGTCGCCCGAAACGCACCAGGCCGCGGTGAAGAACCCGGCATTACTCGGAGGACCGTTTATGGACTTCGACCGTAACCGCGTCGAAGACGTGAAACGCCTGCGTGACCGGACTCTGGAAGAGCGCGACCACCTCGTTCGTCTTTCTCGCGCCATCGGGCAGCTCGACGCGCTGCTGAGGGAAAAGGCTACGGGCTACGGCCTGGAGTCGCTTTATGCGGAAGTGCCAGCCTGCCTCCAGGGGTATGTCGAGCTGGTCTACGATCTGAACTCTCACCCCTCGTTCCGGCTCATCGAGCCTCTGCTTTATAAAAGCGGATTTTATGATCCCTCCCTGCAGAGCGTGATGCTTTCGGAAATTCGCGGCGATGACCGCCCCTTCGTCTTGAGCACACCGCGGCTGGACAAGGATGGCTCCGTCCAATTACCGATCCCGTTTGCCAGCCGACAACTGGATGCGCTCTTTCGAATGAAGACCGAGCCCTCTTCGCGCGCCTCCATTTTAGATACGCTGGGCCTCGACGGCGAGGGCTCTGAGCGGTTCCGTTCATTTTTGACCACGGAGCCGCCGCCGCCTTACTCCCAATACGATGGGGCCGGGGCACGCTGGCGCTATTTTGGACATGCGTGCATTCTGCTTGAAACACGCGAAGTCAGCGTGCTCCTGGACCCGGTGCTTAGCTATACCTATGAGACGGACATTTCACGCTATACCTACGACGACCTGCCTGAGGTGATTGACTACGCGCTGATCACACACAATCACCAGGATCATATTCTATTTGAAACGCTGCTGCAGCTTCGGCATCGCATTCGAAACATTGTAGTGCCGCGGAACGGCGGCGGCGCACTACAGGACCCTTCGCTGAAGCTTCTGCTCAAGCAATGCGGTTTCCAAAGCGTGATCGAACTGTCTGAAATGGAGGAGGTTGCGTTTGACCGCGGAACGATTACGGCGGTGCCGTTTCTAGGCGAACACGGTGACCTCAACGTGTTGACCAAGTCCGCCTACCTCCTGCGGTTGGGCAGGCACTCACTGCTGTTCGCAGCCGACTCCTGTAATATTTCGCCCAAGGTGTATGAGCACGTACATAGAGAAATTGGCGACGTGGACGCGCTGTTCCTGGGCATGGAATGCGATGGCGCTCCCCTCTCGTGGATTTATGGCCCCTTGCTGACCCAGCGGCTGGATCGTGCCATGGATCGGTCGCGCCGGCTCGCCGGGTCGAATTACGAGCGCGCCCTAGCTATATTGGACCAATTGCGCTCGAAGGAAGTGTACGTGTACGCCATGGGGCAGGAGCCCTGGCTCAATTACGTGATGAGCATCAAATACACCGATAAGTCAAATCCCATCATCCACTCGGATCATTTGATTGAGACTTGCCGGGAGCGTGGGATCACGGCGGAGCGCCTTTTCGGAGAAAAGGAGATCTTTCTGCCGTGAGGACACCCAACTTCGCAGCCGAAAAAGGGCCGAGAAGCGTGACGAGTCAGGCGATGGGAAGGCACGCGAAGGCACCCGTCTTTATTTTGGGTTGTCCACGGTCGGGTACGACTCTCTTGTACCACATGCTCCTATCCTCCGGAAACTTTGCCGTTTACTTGGCGGAAAGCCATGTGTTTGACAAGATCGCACCCGCCTTTGGAAATCTCAGCTCGCTAAAAAACCGTGAAAAATTGATGGATGCCTGGCTGCAGAGCGACTATTTCCGGAGATCGGGCTTGGAAGCTAAGGAAATTCGGCCCAAGGTTTTATCGGACTGCAGGAATGCCGGTGATTTCCTGCGAATCGTCATGGAAAGCGTAGCGTCCCGGCAGGGTGTCGAGCGCTGGGCAGAAAATACTCCGGCGCATCTGGTCTTTATCCCGCAGATCAAGAAGACCATCCCGGATGCGCTGATCGTTCACATCATTCGGGATGGGAGAGACGTCGCGGTATCGATGAACCGGATGGAATGGGGCTCTCCTTTCTCATGGGACAGAAAACACGGCTTGATGGTGTCCGGACTTCGCTGGGAATGGATGGTTCAAAAGGGCAGGGAGTACGGCTGGAGGCTTGGCCCCGACTACATGGAGGTACACTACGAGGAACTCACGCAATACCCTCGAGAAACACTGGCAAGACTGGGAGCCTTCATCGGCCACGACCTGAACTACGAGCAAATCCTGCAGAATGCCATCGGTACCGTAAGCGAGCCGAACACATCGTTCAGGAACGGCGCCCGCAACGGCAATTTTAGGCCCATCGGGCGGTGGAAGCTTCTTGGCGATCAAGAAAGGACACGATTGGAGCGCCTGCTAGGCGCACGCCTGCAGGAGTTGGGTTACCCGGCAAACAGGTCTGAGGGGCTGGACCTCAGAGCGTGGAGGCTCCGGAAATTTTACACGCTCTACCGCGAAATCAAGCTGCGCCTCCGGCAGAGCCCGCTGAGCAAATTTTTGATCCACAAGGAAAGGATTTTGCGCGCCGGCATATTGAGCGAGCAGGAATCTCGCTGGAAGGTTCTTGCTGAGAGACCATTTTGCACCGCGCACACCCCAGAGGCACATAAGGGTAGCGCTCATTGCTAACCTCTTCGGTACAACAGAAGCCGGAAGGCTTCTGCTGCCACGCTGACCACACAGGAGTTGTGTTTAGTTCCGGGAAAGGTGCGTGCCGCTTAGTTATGATGACACTCAAATCCTGCAGTTTGGAAGCCCTCACGGACCAGGAAGTTTGCAGACTGGCTCTGCCGGAGCCCTTGCGGGCATGGAACGAGACGGCCACAAACTATCCGTGCGGCAAGAGCGTTGCTGAGCTCTTTGAAGAGGTTGTGGCGGCCTATCCTGAAAACATCGCTGTCACGTTCAGCGGTCAGCAGCTCACCTATCGAGAGTTGAACCAGCGAGCCAACCACCTGGCGCACCGGCTGCGGCGGATGGGCGTGGGCCCCGAGACGATGGTGGGGTGCTGCTTCGAGCGCTCTATGGAGCTGATCGTAGCGCTGGTGGGTGTGCTGAAGGCCGGTGGTGCTTACGTGCCCTTCGATTGTTCCTATCCTCCGGAGCGCCTCAGTTTTCTTTTAGAAGATACGCGAACTCCGGTAATGCTCACGCAGAAATCGCTGGTCTCGACGGCCTTGGCAGGGCGCAAGCTCCCTTGCATTTGCCTGGACGAACCAGGTCCCGCCGCGCCAGATACCGATAAATTGAACCCCACGCCGGCGGGGGTTCCTGCGAGCCTTGCATACGTCATGTACACCTCCGGATCCACAGGGGTTCCCAAAGGAGTGATGGTGGAGAATCGCGCCATTGTCCGGCTGGTTCGCAACACCAACTTCTGCAAGTTTGGCGCGAGTGAAGTCTTCCTGCAGTTTGCTCCTATTTCTTTCGACGCGTCGACGCTGGAGGTTTGGGGGCCGTTGTTGAATGGCGGCCGCTTGGTCGTGATGTCGCCTGGCGCTGCCTCCCTTGAGGAGCTTGGCCGGGTTATTCGGGAACAAGGCATCACAACACTCTGGCTGACTGCGGGGCTTTTTAACCTGATGGTTGAACAGCGTCTTGAAGATCTGCGGACGGTGCGGCAGCTTCTCGCGGGCGGAGAGGTTTTATCGCCACGTCATGTGCGGATGGTGCTTGATAACCTTCCTGATTGCTGCCTCATTAACGGATACGGCCCTACCGAAAACACAACCTTCACTTGCTGCTACACCATGCGGTCTGGAGATCACGTCCCAGAGCCGGTGCCGATCGGCCGGCCGATTTCGAATACCCGTGTGTATATCCTTGACGAGCACATGCGTCCTGTGATGCCCAGAGAAGCAGGGGAACTTTACGCCGCGGGAGACGGGGTAGCTCGCGGTTATCTGAACAATCCTCTCGCTACGACCGAGCGCTTTTTGCCTGACCCATTTGCAACGGCTGGCAGTGCTCGGATGTATCGCACGGGCGACATGGCTCGCTGGCGGGACGACGGCGTTGTTGAATTCCTCGGACGGGCCGACGACCAGGTGAAAATCCTGGGCCACCGAATCGAGCCCGGCGAGGTTGAGGCGGTGCTTGGCACCCACCCGGGCGTGAAGCAGGTGTGTGTGGTGACTCGCTCGGATGAAAGCGGCGGCAAGCGACTGATTGCATATTTCGTTCCAGCAGACAACTCCGGCGTCCAACCGTGTGTGTTGCGGGAGTTCCTCCTGGCAAAACTTCCACCGTACATGATCCCAGCTTCAATCGTGCGGGTGGACTCGATGCCGCTTTCGCCGAACGGAAAGGTGGACCGGGCAGCAATGCCGATCCCCGTCTTCACGACTCAAAGCGAGCCCAGCGCAGGTCCTCCCCCAACGGAGATCGAACGGACTATCGCCGATTTATGGAAGCAGGTTCTCCAGATTGATCGCGTGGGTGTTGACGACAACTTCTTCGATGCGGGTGGCGATTCGCTGCTTCTGGTTGCAGTACACTCGAAGCTCCAGAAAGTCCTGCAAACGGAGATTCCGGTCACCGATCTCTTCGAGTTCGCGACGATCCGAACGCTAGCCCGGCACCTGAGTGAGAAGAGACCTGCCCCGGCTCCCTTTACCGACGTCGAGCGACAGGCCCGCAAACAGCGGGAGGCTTTTGCCCGGGAGCGGCAAGGCCGGACGGGTGTGGCACGATGAGTTCTTCCGCAAACCTCAACCCTGGGCTCGATGGCGTCGCCGTGATTGGAATGGCGGGGCGCTTTCCCAGCGCGCAAAGCGTATCTGAGTTCTGGCGCAACCAGATCAACGGGATCGAGGGAATTTCACATTTTCGTGTTGAGGACCTGGAAGTGCCGGACGGGGCACGACTCGCCTGCAATCCTCATTACGTTCTCGCGCGCTCGATCCTGGAAGGCGTCGATCTTTTCGATGCTGAGTTCTTCGGCATGTATCCGCGCGAAGCTGAGCTGACGGATCCGCAGCAGCGCCTGTTTCTCGAGTGTTGCTGGCAGGCATTTGAAGATGCGGGTTACGACCCCTTCGGTTTTCCGGGGCAGGTGGCTGTCTATGCCGGAAGCAGCACAAGCACCTATTTCCTCTCTCAGCTCTGTGCGAACCCGGACTTCATTCAGAAGTTCACCGGCGGCTACCAGGTGGGAAGCTATCCGGAAATGATGGGCAACAATCTGGACTTCCTTGCAACGCGGGTCTCCTACAAGCTGAACCTTCGGGGACCGAGCTTTACAATGCAGGCAGGCTGCTCCACGTCACTGCTGTGCGTTGCGCAGGCTTGCCAATCCCTGCTCACGTATCAAAGCGATATGGCACTTGCGGGCGGCGCTTCAATCACCCTCCCGCAAAAGCGTGGTTCTTGCTACCAAGAGGGTGGCATGGTGTCTCCAGATGGGCACTGCCGCACTTTTGACGCGAACGCGCAAGGGA
>JASHTR010000424.1 GCA_030040455.1 Terriglobia bacterium
TGAATGCTCTCCCGGTCGAGCGATCAAAACCTGCGGCAAGAAGAATGGATCCCTCCGGGTTCGCAATTCTTACAGCCCAAGGCGCAGCTTCCCGGGAATCCTCTTCGGCTCCGGGCTCCGGCCAAAGAACGTGAACTCCGTCGAAATCCCCCGTGACGTGGCGCAGGCGCACCCCGCGCCTCCGGAGCAGCGCGAGAAGGGAAGCCGCGAAAGGCTGACGGGGAAGCGAGCCATACCAGAATTCCCTTACCGAAAAATTACGCAGCATCGCGGCAACCCCGCTTAAGCGATCGCCGCGAAGGCTGGGCATGAAGAGGATATCCAGGCGATCGATCCCTCGCGACCACAAGTAAGGAGAGACGATGTTCTCCCCGGGATCCCAGCGCTGCGCCCGGAAAGGATCGCCGCCGCCTAACCGCCGTCGGCTCCCTCCTCCGGCGCCAATGAGCATGGTTGTGCGATCGGGGAAAACGACGAAAAAAGCTTCGCCGCCGCCGCAATCGAGCGCCGTCACCTCAAACTCTCCACTTGGAAGCCGAGGAGAAAGTGGATGCAGCGCAATCAGAAGTCCGAAGACGCCCGCTCCCGCAACAAGCATTGCGAGCCCCCGCCGGTTAAACGCAAGCACGCCGGCAGCGGCGACGAGCAATAGGGCAAAGCCCCACGCCACCCATCCTGGAGGGGATGGGACGCGGAAAGAGAGCCAGCCGGGCAGCCCCCGTAACTCCGTCAGGTGGAAGAGGCCGGTCATGGTTAAGGCCAGGAGTCTCGAGGGAAGCCAGGCCAAAAGCGGGCTGAAAAGATTCAGCAGGACCGCAGGAACGGCCACCGCCAAAAGCAGGGTCATCAGCGGCACCGCCAGCGCGTTCAGCCCAATCCCAGCGAGCGTTACGCGATGAAACATTTGCGCCATCGGCAACAGGAGGCCCAGTTGGATGATGATGGAAAATATGACCAGGTCGGCGACCCAGACCCCAAGGCGCAAGGAGGCTGCCACAAGCTCCACCGCTGACGCGGAGCGGAACAGACTCGAATGCTGCCCGAGCCATCCTGCAGCGCCCCGCATATCCAGGCGCAGTTGTGCCCACCGGGGTTCGAAGGCAGGGTCGAGAGCAACCTCGTCCACGCGCCTCAGAGCGTGGCGGCAAGGCTCCGTGACTCTCTTGAGAACGGGCACCGCAAGCCCGGCAATGAGCAACGCGGCGGCAAACGAAAGCTCAAAGCCGGAGTCGAACAGCCAGGCGGGGCGATAAAAAAGAAGGATCAGCCCCGCGATCCCGACGGCATTGAGGGCGGGCTGCTCGCGGTCAACGAGCTTTGCCACAATATAGGCGGCAATCATGAGCGTGGCCCGCAGCGTAGGAGCGCGCTCGTCGACCAAGGCGGCGTAAACTGCGAGAAACACCAGTAGCAGCACGGACCTCCACGGCTCCTGCAGCCTGAAAAGCCGCAACAGGCCCGCAACCAGCATGGCCAGCAATCCCACGTGCAGCCCTGCCACGACCAACAGATGGTAGAGCCCGCTCTGCCGGAAATTTTCAATGGTTGCTGAATCGAGCGCCGAACGGTCGCCAAGCAGCACCGCACGAAGCACCGCTCCATCCCGCCCCTCCGCCGACCAGGGCGGGAAAAGCTCATCAATGCTCCGGCCCAAGCGCACGCGCGCGCGCTCGACCGCCCCGCTAAGCCAGGCGGGCCGCGGTCCCTTCATCGTTTCGACCAGTGCCGGGGTTTCAACCGTCCCTTCCCAGTCAACGTCCTGGATCGTGTCAAGCCAGCGTCGATAGTTGAAGCTGCCTGGATTTTGATAATTGTGCGGGCGCCGCAGTAGCGCGAGCGCCCGGATGGATTCCCCAAACTGCAAATGGAGCGCGCCGGCAGGCACGCTGGACCTCCATCCATTGAATACGCGCAGGCGGATTTTGCCGCTGGCCTTGTGGGATGCGCGCGCGCCCGAAACACGGCAGGCTTGGAGATCAAACTCGATCCCGTAGGGCATTGGCAGCGGATTCGTGACGAGTCTTCCCTCAATCTCAACCGGTTTTGCCAGATCAATGCCCCATTCTGCCAGGTGGCTCACGTGATCCGGGGGGAAGCGATATTGAAAAAGACGCGCGGCGGATGCCCCGGCAAAAACAAATCCCAGCAGGACAAGCCATGCCGCAGTCCAATGCCGGCCCCTCTCGAGCGCCAGCAGCCCCGCCAGCAAGCAGGCGCCGCACGCGGGCAGGGAGAGAGCAAGCCGCGCCTCGTGCGCCCCAAAGATGCCGAGGGCGAAGCCACTGGCTAATAGCAGCATCGGACTCTTCATGGGAGGGTCAAATATACCTCAAGGGCAACGGGGGGTGGTGAAAATGAGTTGATGAAGAGAGGACTCGAAAGCGATCCTGCCGGTCTTGCAGCTACGGCCGCAGGTAGAATAGGCTCAGGCGTGGGAGTTGGTAGCGCTCGAAAAGTTGCTTTTTTAAGAACTGCCGTCCGAGCGCCTCAATTTGAAAGGGACTCATCGTTCGGCGGAAAGGTGCGATGCCACGATCCACTTCTTCGCGCGCGAGCGCGAGCGTCTCAAGGGACGCGTCGTGGACAAGAGCTGCGGTCAGCTTCTCCTCAATAGCGGTCAGGGATCTTTCCAGGCCTTCGAGATCGTTTGCAAGGTTGGTGCCGGGCGGCTGGGCAAGCTCTTTAAGCTGAGCTGCCGCCGGCTCGAGATCATTGGCGATAGCGGTGCTTCCTTCCTGCCGCGCGACGACGGCAGCGTGACCCAGCGCTTTGGCCGACTGCGAGAGATAGTTGCAAATTTCTTCCGCACTGAACGGAGGAGCGTCATGATTCGACGACGCGTGCGCGCTTCCATCTTCAACCGCCGCTCTTTTCGCTTCCTCTGCGGCGAGCATCACTTGCTGCGTGCAATAGCCGAGCCCATTCACTTTGAGGAACTTGTGTCGCCGGCTTCGCTCATATTTTTGGAAGGTCCGCTCCACGCC
>JASHTR010000425.1 GCA_030040455.1 Terriglobia bacterium
CGGATTCCAGTCGGAGATTGGAAAGAAGGCGTACCCCTCGCCCGCAGCGCCACCCCACTCAATGCCGCCCTCGCGGCCTCCTTTTGCAAGACGCACTTTCCAGACAATTTTCCCCTTCTGGTCGGGGTCTAATCCGTATACCCACCCAGACTTCTGGGCGGCGAGAATCAGGCTGCGTCCATCCGGGAGTGATGCCAGAATCGGTGAGGTTCCCAAATCATAATCGTTTCCTGGGTTGGGGGGGCAGTTTGCCTTATCTGACTTGCGGCAGGCGATGGTCCATCGGTCGTTCGGGGTTACCTGGCGGGACCAAAGCATCCGGCCGGTATCGATGTCGAAGGCGACGACCGCGTCCGAATGGCTGTCCGGCGGGTCAGAATAGTTATTCCCTGTAGAAGCGTATATTGCGTGGCGACGGACATCCGCGGTGGGCGAGGACCAGACCGCCGCGCCCGAGGGTCCCCATGTGGGCACGCCCGCCGCGTTCCTCCCCGTCATCTTTGGCGCGATTGGAACCGTATAGGCGTGCCAGATTGTTTTCCCACTTGAGGCGTCCAGCGCCACCACGCTGCCTCGAAAGGTACAACATGCATAATAGGGGTTAATCGCCGCGCCTTCCTCTCCGGAAGAGACGGGGACGTAGAGGCGCCCGTTTAACAGCAAGGGCGCGCCGGTGATGACGGCGAGGGGGTGCTTCTCGACGTGTGTTTTCCAGATCAAGGCCCCGGAGGACATGGCGACCACGTAGACCGTCGCGCCGCTGTCCCCAAGATAAGCTTCCCGCCCATCGGCTGAAACAGAGATGGCAGCACGGATACCCGCGGACGCTTTGAAAATCCAGTTGATGCATCCACGCCGTGCATCAAGCGAATAAACGTCTCCGCTGGTGCCGCCCACCAGGACCCGCCCGCCAAAAACAGTGGGCTGGACCGTCGAAGCTGCGGGGAAGCCGAAAGCCCACTTCAGCTTCAGCCTTTTCACCTGTTCGCGGTCCAGTCCCGCCAAGCTTGCCGGTTGGAAACGGGCATTCGTGGCGCTGTTGCCCCAGCCGTTCCATGCGGCGTCTCCGATGCGAAACGGCGATGAGCCGGGCGCGCAAAACCCGGTTGTGATCCGGCGCACAGCTCTTGGCTGGCGCGCCAAAAAGTGAGCCACAGCTTCCTGCTCCGTGGAGGTCAGTTGAGACCCCTGGGCCTTCATCACGCCGGTTTGGAGTGCCTGCAGAATTTCCTGACCGGACATCTGGCGAAGCACGCTGGGCAGCGGGGCGCGAGTCCCGCTGTTCTCGTGGTGACAAATCGCGCAGTGACTGATAAAGATGTCTCGACCCATCGCCCGGTCCGATGGCTGAGCGGGGGTTTGGGCAGCGCAGCCCATGGAGAAACCGACGAGCATCGCGCCGGAGAGCAGGGGAAGCAGCAGTCTGAAACACGATAAGCGATGACGACCGATAAGGGGAAGGTGAGACATCAGTTGCCTTTCTGGCTCCGATTGCTGACAGCCTGAAACTGGCGGAGAACAACACCGTGCTCGGAGGCGGCTGATGGATGCCACGCTCATAAAGCGGGCCCTTATTACGGAGGATTACCAATGATAGTGACGACTTTTTTCGCCGAAAGACCGGCGGCCACAGGCCGCCGCTACAGCGCTTGTTGTCACTATCATTGGTAATCCTCCGTAACTGTCCACACTGCTGACAAACGGCCCCATCGTACCAAGTTGCCTTCGCACCGTCAAACTCCTATCCTGGCGGAATTAGTTGGACCCGGGCGCGCTTGCAACCATAATATGGAGTTCCAATCACGACTTTAGGGTTATTTAACGGAAAGGAGAGACGCGGTGAATAACAAGCGCAGTACGGCAGGTCCTGGCCTGTCAAGGCGGGAGTTTTTTGGAGCAGCCACGGTGCCCTTTCTTGCCGACGCCCACGGAGTTGCTGCATCCGAGAGGCAACACCTCAAAATACGGGACGTCCAGACCATGGTGTTGCAAGGCCCTCGCACTTACACGTTGGTCAAAGTCGTTTCCGACGACGGACTCTATGGAGTTGGCGAGGCGTATGGAAGTCCCGGCGTCGGGGTAAAGGAGCAAATTCACGCCCTTAAGCCATGGCTCCTTGGCAAAGACCCTCTCGAGATTGATGTGACCTACACGCTTCTGGACGAACACAGCCATAACCTTGCCGGAACCCGCACCGACGGGTCAGCGCATTCCCTCATGCGGGCTGCCAGCGGCATTGAGATGGCGCTCTGGGACTTCGCCGGAAAGGCACTCGGCGTGCCCACTTCAACATTGCTGGGCGGAAGATTTCGCGATCGGGTCCGCGTGTACGATCACGCCGCACCGCGCGATATGCTGGATAAAGCGTCTTGCCGTGAGTGGGCGCAAAAGGTAAAGGCGGATCCGAGCGGGTTCACAGCGCACAAATTCGGCTTTCGGCACACGGACACTCGCTCGGATCCCGGACGCGATATGAATAACCGCGTTTTGTCGAGTAAGGAATTGGTCCTGGTTCGGCAGGGCTACGAAAACTGCCGGGAAGCCATCGGGTGGGACCACGACATCATGGTTCACAACCACTGGAGCTACGACCTCCGAACCGCAATTCAACTGGCGCGGGCGGTCGAGCCGATCAAACCGCTCTGGCTGGAGGATCCTTTGCTGATTGCCTACACGGAGGGTTGGCGTCGCCTGGTGAGCCTCTCCCCCGTGCCAATCTGCACCGGGGAAAATCTCGCTCGCCGGGAAGGTTTCAAAGACTTCATCATCAATCAGGGTTGTGACATTCTCAACCCTGACCTTCGCAACGCAGGAGGATTTCTTGAGACGAAACGCATCGCCGATATGGCGGAAGTGTTCGGCTTGCCCATGGTGACGCACAACACGGGAAGCCAGGTTTTCACTTATTCGGCCATTCAGTGGGCGAGCTCAATCCGCGATTTCATCACTTGCGAGACCGTCACGGGAAAAGGCGGGTGGATGGACCAATTGCTGGTGTTGGAGGGTTCCTATATCCAAGGCGGCTTCATCGAGGTGCCTAACAAACCCGGGCTCGGCATTGAGCTAAACGAAGACGTCGTAAAGGCGCACCTCGCTGACGGCGAAAAGTGGTGGGGCTAATATTTTCGAATTTAATCGGGTTGCACCATTGTAACCGTTTCAACCCTGTCTTCCTCAAATGAACCTGCGATAGAATAATAGTTTCGGGGCTCGACAAGGACTGCAGCCGTTGTCTTCCGACACACGCATAGGGTGCGCCCTGACACCACCGAGGAAAAATCCGAATGAATGCCAACGATCTTCGACCGGGGATGGTCATCAAGCACAACAACGAGTTGTTCTCAATTTTCAGGGCGGAGCATCGCACTCCCGGCAACCTGCGTGCCTTCGTCCAAGCCCGCATGAGGAACCTGCGCACTGGCGCCATGATCGACCATCGCTTCCGCTCTGAGGATGAAGTGGAGCGCGCTATGATTGATGAAACCGACATGCAGTATCTCTACTCGGACGGTGATGCCTTCCACTTCATGAACACGGAAAACTACGAGCAGTTCCATCTGCCCGCGGAAGTGATCGGCGACCGGGCGCAATATCTTGTGCCCGACGTCGTTCTCAGAATAACTCTCTACGAGAGCCAGCCGATTGACGTCCTCCTCCCACCCACGGTTGACCTCAAGGTGATTGAAACGGAGCCGGGAATCAAGGGCGGCTCTGCGACCAACGTGGGGAAACCCGCCAAGCTCGAAACCGGCCTGGTGGTTCAAGTGCCGCCGTTTATCTCTGAAGGGGAAACCATCCGCGTTGATACCACGCAAGGGACCTATCTCGAGCGTGTGAAATAACGCCCGGTCTGCTTGACAGGATCCAAGCGGCACCGCGCCGGCTTGTGGGGTTCAGGAAACGCCTTTGAAAGGAATCTGCTGCTCGGTTTCGAGTGCGAGGCCCTCCGGCGTCACCTTGTAGATGGCCTCATGTCCGGGCGGAAGCTGCTGCCGCTCAACGGCTTGAACGTACTCATCCCTGATCAGGTAACGCAGAGTAACCGTCTCCGGCGTCACCTCGATGCTGCCGTCATAAAGGTCCTGCCTCTCCCAAGAGCTCTTGAGCGATTTTCCATCAAAAGAGTAAAGAATCGCCGTCAGCCGAGGGTGGCTTTCTCCCAGCTTGTTGCCATACACCAGAAAGCGAAAAGCTCCGGAATGTGACGGCGGAAGGAACGCATAATGGAGGTCCGGGCCAGGAACGAAGTTCGTGAGCGCAACCCTCTGAGTTTTGCCTTCCCGGCTCTCATAAAGGGCGACGCAGTTGACGCGATCGAAAT
>JASHTR010000426.1 GCA_030040455.1 Terriglobia bacterium
TCTCCTACTACATTTTCTGTGCCCGCTCGATCAACCGAGCTGCAGCCACCCGCCATTCCCCCAGGCGTGCCGGCGGAGCTTTTGGAACGAAGGCCGGACATTGCAGCAGCTGAACGCGCAATGGCCCAGGCGAACGCTCAAATCGGTGTGGCCAAGGCTGCCTTCTTTCCAAATGTTCTGCTGACAGCTACCGGTGGAATCGAGAGCCTGACTTTCTCTGACTGGTTCACATGGCCCAGCCGCTTCTGGTCGGTTGGACCAGAAGCAGCAGAAACACTTTTTGATGCCGGCTTGCGAAGAGCTACAGTTCAGCAATATCAATCGCTCTATGACGTTGCTGTTGCCAATTACCGGCAGACCACCCTTACGGCCTTTCAGCAAGTGGAAGATAACCTGGCGGCTCTACGCGTTCTCGGAGATGAAGCTCGGGCTGAGGACGTGGCCGTCAAGGCAGCCCAGGATTCGCTGGATCTCGAGAGACTCCAATACATATCAGGAATTGTCAACTACCTCAACGTGATCACTGCGCAAACGGCGCTGCTGACAGACCAGGTGCAAGCCGCCAATATTCTGACTGCCCGTATGACGGCGAGCGTGCTTCTGATCGAATACCTGGGCGGCGGATGGAATGTGACTGCGATACCCACGCCACGAGCTTTGGGTCGAGGCAAGTAGATGATAACAGCCGGCAGGGATGAGCGCCCGGCCAGTCGAGCTTAGCGACCATCGAGCGCCCGATCAAGATTGAAGGCCGCGCTGATCAGACCCAGATGAGTGAAGGCCTGCGGAAAATTTCCGAGCGCTTCGCCCGAAGGTCCGGCTTCTTCCGAGAAAAGCCCCAGGTGGTTTGCCTGGCCGATTATCCTCTCAAACAGCATTCTGGCTTGTTCCAGCCTGGCGGGGTCTGTTTTTCCCGCGCGCGTCAGCGCTTCCACGTACCAGAAACTGCACATGTTAAAGGTTCCCTCCAGCCCCTTAAGTCCGTCTTTAGACTCGGCGTGGTTGTAGCGTAAGACGGCTCCATCGGCGAGCAGGCCCCCATGCTCGGGGCTGCGGCCGATTGCCTCCAGAGTTTTCAGGATACGCGGATCGGCGGGAGATGCAAAGAACACCATCGGCATCATCAAGAGTGCAGCGTCCAGGGCATTGCTTCCATAAGATTGCGTAAACGCCTGCCGCTTCTCGCTCCAGGCTTTGCTTAGGATCTCCTCGTAGATGGCGTCGCGGCAGGCGAGCCAGCGGCCGGAATCCGCAGGAAACGACCGCTTCAAAGCCAGCCGTGTGCCTCGGTCCAGCGCCACCCAGCACATCAGCTTGGAATAGACAAAGTGTCGTGGTCCGCCGCGGACTTCCCAGATGCCGTTATCCGGCTGTTGATAATGGCCGGCAACCCAATCCACCATGCGCCGCAAGTCCCGCCATAGTTCAGAGGAGATAGGGTTGACGTACTTGTTATAGAGATAGGCAGAATCCATCAGCTCGCCGTAAATATCCATCTGGAGCTGTTGGCTAGCGGCATTGCCAATCCGCACCGGTCGCGACGCCTTGTAGCCTTCAAGATGGTCCAGGGTCTCTTCCTTTAAATCGCGCCGGCCATTAATGCCGTAGACCGTCTGCAGCGTACCCTCGGGATCGAGCTCATGGGAGCGTGCGGCGATCCAGTTCATAAACCGTGTTGCCTCATCGGTCAGGCCCACGCGCAGCAGGCCATAAACTGTGAAGGCGGAATCGCGAATCCAGCTAAAGCGGTAATCCCAATTCCGCTCCCCGCCAATACTCTCCGGCAGGCTTGTGGTGGGCGCCGCAACAATCGCCCCCGTCGGCTCGTAGGAAAGAAGCTCCAGCACCAGGGCGGAGCGGTGAACTAACTCCCGCCACCTTCCTTGATAAGTGCATTTGCTGATCCATTGCCGCCAGTAGGCAACCGTTTGTTCCATAAGCGTCTGCGCGTGGTGTGGAGCTAGCGGTCTGGGCGTTGAGGCATTGGGGGCGAGGCCGCAAAGAAGGAATGCGATGGATTCTCCGTCGCGAAGAACGAATTCCGCGGTGATCCCCGATCCCCTCGCTTCGAGCGGAACGCTCGTCAAGAGCGCAAGATTCAGTCCCGGGGCGCGAAAAATGGCGCCTTCGGGGAAGACCTCGGTTTCGTGCGTGTTGCGGGCATAGTTGAACGCGGGAAAGCAATCGATCCGAAAGCACATGATTCCTCGCGTTGAGCGGGCGATGCGGACGAGAGGTCGGGCTTCTTCAACCGGCTGCCGGGAGAGTGCCCTCATCGGCATGAAATCGATCAGCTCGCCCGCGCTCTCAGCGGAAAGAAAGCGCGTGACTAATACGTTGGTTTCCGGGCAGTAGTGTTGACGGCAGGTGAACGAGTCATGAGCCGGAGCGATTTGGAAGCGCCCTCCCTTCTTGTCGTCCAAAATCGCCGCAAAAACGCTGGGCGAGTCAAAACGCGGGAAGCAAAACCAATCGATCGACCCTTCCTTACTGACCAGCGCGGCCGTGTGCATGTTGCCGACGATTCCATAGTTTTCTATGGGCTGATACATTGTCGCTCCTACCCTTCCTCTTTGGCGCGGCGGTGTCCCTTCGCTCTGCTCATGGCAGGCTCTCACTGCCACCCATGAACTCGGCGATGGGGATATCGCCGCTAGTCGCGTCTTCCTGCCTTTCATCCGCCCGGCCGGACACGGATCTGCGCAGAGAGATGGGCGCCCCAAAGCATGACCATGGAGCCTACATAAGCCCAGAACAACAAAGTCACCGGAACGGCAAAAGGACCGTAGTTTTGCCGGAAATGAAACAGTGGCAAAGTTAGAAAGTAGAACAGCTTCACAATCTCCGTTGCGACGCCCGCCATGATGGCCGCCGGCAGAACCCGTCGAGCGGGAACTCTGCCGTTCGGTAGATAGAAATAAATAATGAAATAAATCGCTACCATCAGTGGGATGGTCATCACTTCAATAACGATGCGGGCGAATACGGTGACCACTCCATGCCACGGAAGCCAGCCCAAAAGGAATGCTACAGCTCCCAAGAGCGCTCCTACGATGACGACCGAGCACAGAGCAAGCACACCGGAAACAATGGCCAAAAAGAAAGAAATCAGCAGATTGCGGGCAAGGTCCCGATCGTGTTTGATCTCCCATATGCGGTTCAAAGCAACTTCAAGTGGCAGGAAGACGCCGGAGCTCGCATAGAACATCAACAGGAGGGTCACTACCTCAACCCGTCGGCGAGCAACCGCCAGAGTGGTAAGGCCCTTAATGACGAATTCCCCTCCGGAAGGCAAGTTGGCGTTGACCAATTGAAGAATCGCGTTGTAGACGCTTTGCCAGTGGAACCAGTTCCTGCATACGCCGAGTAAAATCAATACAAAGGGAAAGAAAGAGAGCAGAGCGTTTGCGGCAATTGCGAAACCATAAACGTGGGCTTCCGTCGTCAGAAGGTAACGGGCGCTCGGGAGGAATGGCGTCTCCCCCCACCAAAAGCGGGCAGCACTTGCGATGCCAGCCTTCGCTCCCGTATACCGCACGGCGACAGCGTGGTGAACGGGGGCCAGGGGATTCCATGATTTGCGGCCG
>JASHTR010000031.1 GCA_030040455.1 Terriglobia bacterium
TGGTTATCGTTGCATCGTTGGCCCGCGGACAACAGGCCCATTACCGAAAAGACGGCCCCGCGTTACTCAATGACCTGTCGGTGACGCCCGGCGATGAGATCACCACCGACACGCGCGTCGTCTGCCGGCGAGGGTATGCTTCGACAGTCCGGAACGTTTCTGAAAAGACAAAGAAGCAGGATTACCAACTCTATGGCGCCATAGAGAAGAAGGGCGTGTGCTGCGAAGTGGATCACCTGATCTCGCTTGAGCTGGGCGGGTCAAACTCGATCAAAAACCTTTGGCCTCAGCCATACCTGCCAAGGCCGGGCGCGCATGAAAAAGATGAAGTCGAGAATTACCTTCATCGGCAGGTTTGCGCCGGTAGGATTCCGATTCAGGAAGCGCAAAAGGAGATTGCAACAGACTGGTATAAGGTTTACGTTCAGTCCGGGCTGCAGAAAGGCCAGCCCACCCGGGCGCGGGAGCGAAGGACTCATGCATCAGCATCCTCCCAATAATTTACAGTCGTTCGTGTCGCAGAACAACATGAGCGCTCGTCGGAAGGACAAGCAACGTGAGTTTTCGCACAGACTCTGAGCCCGTTCCCTTGCGCGCTATTTAGCGTTGTGGAAGAGCTGATCGAGCAGGTCGAGAGCCAGATCGATTTCCTCGTGCGTGATCGTGAAGGATGGCGCGAGGGTAAAGACGTTCTTGTAATAGCCGCCCACGTCCAGCACGAGGCCGTACTTCTTCCCGCCGGCCTTGAGATTCCCCTGCAGCCCTTCCGCGAAGATCCGGTCCGTAAGCTCGCGATCGGGCGAGACCCCGTCTTCCTTGCAGACTTCGATGCGGAGCGCCAGTCCCAGACCATCCACCTGACCCACCACGCCGGGGTGGCGTCGCTGGAGCTCGCGGAGACTCGCCAGGAAATAAGCTCCCTTTTCCTTTACCAGTTCCTCGTAGTTCTCTTCCTCCATCATCTTGAGCGCTTCCAGCGCGACGGCCGTGCCAAGAGTATTGGAGGAAAAGGTGGAGTGCGTCGAGCCGGGCGGGAACAACTCCGGCGTCATCAGCTCCTCGCGCGCCCAGAGACCGGAAATGGGATTAAGGCCGTTGGTAAGAGCTTTTCCGAAGACGATGATATCCGGCGTGATGCCCCAGTTCTCAATTGCCCAGAACTTTCCGGTGCGATAAAACCCCATCTGGATTTCGTCGTCCACGATCAGGATATTGTGCTTCCTGCAAGTTTCCGCGAGGCGCTGAAAGTAGTCCCGGGGCGGAATCACGTAGCCGCCCGTGCCTTGCACTGCTTCTATGTAAAACGCCCCGTACTCACATTCGCCCGCCTTCGAATCCCACACACCGTAATACTCACTCTCAAACAGGCGGGCGAACTGGTCCTGGCAGTAGATACCGCACGTTTCGGGTTTCATGCCGTAAATGCAGCGCAAGCAGTAAGGATAGAAAATGAATTGCGCCCGGTCGCTGAAGTGGCCGTAACGGCGCCGGTATCGATAGCTGGAAGTGATGGCAGAGGCGCCCAGGGTACGGCCGTGATAGCCGCCCATGAACGCGAACATCAGGTTCTTTCCCGTGACGTTGCGCACAATCTTGAGCGAATCTTCGATAGCCTGCGAGCCGCCGACGTTGAAGTGGACGCGGCCTTTCACGCCGAAGCGATCTTCGCAGTAACGGGCGATGCGCGCGGCAACCTCAACTTTCTCAGCGTGCAAATACTGGCAGGCAAGCTGGGGGAGACGGTCCAACTGCCGCTGGAGAGCTTCGTTCAATCGCGGGTTCTTATATCCGAAACTTGCGGCGGAGTACCACATCTGAAGGTCAAGATAGGGCGTGCCGCTCTCGTCGTAGAGATAGCTCCCTTCGCAGCCGGTGAACACCTTCGGCGGCTCGAGATAATGGACCGTATCGCCGAAAGAGCAGTATTGGCTTTCGAGGGCGAGCAACTCCGCCGTCTTGTTCGTTGTTTCGGAAGTCCGCAAGTCAAGTCTCCTCAATGAGGACAGAGCAGGGAAGGGGCTTCGCCCTGCCCAGGGCGCGGCCAGCGTCGCCCCTACAACGAGTGTTCCGCAAGGGCTGGCGTCACCCGGCTCCTTGTGGCCTCTGCCATTTCAGCGGCTGCTTCGCCGCCCTGCCATTTCGCGAGCGCCCGCTCGACGTCGGCAAAAGTCGTGAAAGGCCGGGAGGGGATATCGTGCTCCCGGCAAAAATCGAGCAGCGGGCGGCGCGCATAGACAAAGTCCGCCTCCCGCACGCCGTACCGGTCTGAAAGCCCGTCACCCACGTAGATAACGGGCCAATGCTCTCCCTTCAAGCGGCGGATCAAGGCGGGTTTGCAGGTGGCGCAGCCGTGAACGCAATCTTTCGCGGCGTGAGGAAAAGAGATCGCCAGCCGCCCCTTCACCAGGCGTGCGGCGCTCGAATAGAAATGGATACCATTGCGCCCCCAGCGGTGCAGGCCTGCACGCGCAAGAACGCGGCGGATGACGAGATCCAGGCCGTCGCTGATCACGAGAAAAGGGATGGCACTGTGGTGAACGAATTGAACAAATTGCAAAAAATCCGGATCGAGCGGAATGGAATCGATGAGCGTGTTGAGCTCACTCGCCGAAGTTTCAACCAACGCGAGCTGCCGCTCGAGGCACTGCCGGGAGCCTATTTCCCCTCCCATCCATAACTGCTCGATCTCCTGCCACGCGGGACGGCTAAGGCGGTTGAGAATTTCGTCGGTGACGTCTGCCAGAGTAATCGTTCCGTCAAAATCACAAAATACGATGGGAGAAGTCATGGAGTGATGGGCTGATGGAGTCATTTAATCACTACGTCGATGAATCAATTCCTTTCATCCACCAGGCGCCGAGGCTTGCGTTCCGGCGGAAGCGTCCCGGAGGGCAAGAATTTGAAGGCCAGGCGATACATGCCGCACACGTGATTGGCCCACACGTCCGGGTAACACGCCTCCAGGTTTCGCGCGATGGAGGCTTGGACCGAATGGGGATCAATTCCGTTCGTCAGCTCCAGGCGGAATTCGAGGATATCCCGCAACCCTTCCTGGAGAACCGCCACCTGCCAGCGCTCGCTGATGCCTTCGACGCCCTGAATCACGCGCTCGAAGATGGCCGGGTGCATGTTGCCCGCACCCATCACCACCATTTCGTCCCGCCGCCCTTTGATCGCATCAATCCGGCGCAAGGGAGTGCCGCAAGGACAAGAACCTTCCAGGAAGCGCGTGACGTCCCGGACGCGATAGCGGATCAACGGCTCGGTGCGTCGTGAAAGGGTTGTGACCACGAGCTCGCCGTAACCCTCGGCATCACGGTCGATGATTTCGGGATAAAAGTTGAACTCGTCCAAATGATAGCCCTTGCCTGCCCTGCACTCGATTCCCAGGCCGCCGCCAGCCTCCGTCGAGCCGTATCCCAAAATGACCGGTGCCTTCCACACCTTCTGGACGTAACGGCGATATACGTCCGTCATGCGATCGCCAGCGGCCAGAATCAATTTGACCGGCAACACGCCTTCTTTTTCCGCAATCTCCGTCAGGCTCACCAGCCACGTCGGGTCCGCAACAATCACGTTGTAATGATAAATTCCCATCCGGGAATACAGTTCGCGCGGCAGAGGCTTGCCCACCGCCGAGCAGAACACCCCCAGATGCTTCGCGGCAAGGAACGTGACCCAACTGCTCACCCAGTAGCCCGCATCGAAGGCGCAAACGACGCGATCGTCCGGACGAATGCCATTTTCCCAGAGCGCCGCCGCTTCGTAGCTCGCGGCATGGTCCAGCTCGTGATAAGTGAAATAAAGCCGCTTGGGAGGGCCGGAGGTCCCGGTAGTCTCAAAAACCACCTGGGGCGGACGGCACAGGAAATCCTCGGGAGGATGCGAGAGCAAGTCCTCTGCTGTCGTAAAAACATCCTTCAGGTCGTCTGGCTTGCGGATCTTCGACGGATCAAGATTACGCTCTCGCAGCTTGTCCGCAAAAAACTTCTGGTGGCGGGCGGCGTAGCGCACCGTCTCTCGGAAGGAATCCTCCTGAAGCCGGCGGATGAGCGGCAACGGAATGAGCTTTCCCCACTTGGCAAGGGAAGGCGCGGAATCACCGATGACGGCGCGCTCAAAAGCTGCTTTGAAGGTATTCAGCATAGTTTTGAGGATGGAGATCAGGGGAAGGGCGGATCGTCCCTTACCCCCTCAAAACCCCCGTCTCCCAACTGACAATTCCCCAACCCTCATCATTAACCCTACATCAAAAATGCCGACTCTCCAGAGCGCAAGGACGGCTGAGCGAGCAGGTCAATGTACGTCGTTTTCTCCAGCAACGCCTTGCCCACCTGTGCAATGGTATAGGCTGCCTCGGGCCGGGAGAATTCGCGAGCCAGCCTGGACATCTCCTCCCGCTTTCCAGTTGACCGGAGAAGCTGAAAGGTGAATGACGGAATTTCCTCAAGGTGCTTTGCGTGAGCGGCTACGCCTCGCCGGACGAGGTAGCGGATGTTTCTTTCCTCGGGGCCTGGAATCGGGTGGGTCAAAATCATGGGCAGCCCGGAAGCCAGTGCTTCCGAGACCGAGAGCCCGCCTGGCTTGGTGATGAACAAATCGGCGGCCGCCATCAACTCCGGCACACGGTTCGTCCAGCCGAAGGTGCGCAGATCGAGTGCCACTTTTCCCCGGAGCTGCCGGACACGGGCGTGCAGAGCTTCATCACGGCCCGCGACAGCAATCACCCGCAGCGGCAGGCCGCAACGCTCGAGCGAAGAGACCATAAGGTCCAGCGGCGCTAATCCCATGCCCCCAGCCATGAGCAGGGTTACCGGGCCGCCGGGCTTGAGGCCGAGCGAGCGGCGGACCTCTGCCTTATCGAAGGGAAGAGCAAATGACGGGTCAATCGGGATCCCGGAAACCAGGATGCGGCTCTGGGAAATTCCCCAACCGGCCAGTTGGTCCCGAGCGAGCTGTGTTGCCACACAATAAAAATCAATCTCCGGCTGCACCCAAGGCGTTTCCGCCTGAAAGTCCGTCAGCACCGCCAGGACCGGAGATGAGAACCGGCCTTCCCGCTTCCCCAGGGCAGCGATCTCCGCCGCGGCAATTTCAGTCACAATCACCAGATCCGGCGCAAACCGCTGGATCTCCGTCAGCACCTTCGCGCAACCCCGGCGGAAGACCCAACGCGGCGCTGTCGAGCGGTGTCGCCGGCGCTGCCGCCATTCGTATAATGCACCCCAGAGCTGACGACGGTACTTCAGCATCCACCAGTAAGGCTGCACGTAGAGCCATGGAAACCACGGCTCGGCCAAGTCGAGCGCATCCAGGATCTTGACGTTCACGTCGTCCGTGCTGTCGCCAAGGGCGCTGCGGAGCACAGACGACGCCTGAACGTGGCCTGCTCCTACGCTGAGCGTCAAGATCAGAACTTTCTTCACTGAATTCCTCGTCATGCGCCCGGAGTATGGAGTGGCTATTCCAGGCGCCTCACCAGCAACACGGCGTTGAGTCCGCCAAAGGCGAAAGAATTGGAAAGCGCAATACGCACTGGCATCGGACGGGCTTGGTTCGGGACGACGTCGAGGTCGCACTCCGCGTCCGGCTCGGTGTAATTGGCCGTCGGAGGGACCACGCTGTGCCTCAAGGCCTCAACCGTTGCCGCCAGCTCAAGAGCGCCCGTGGCTCCCATCGCATGGCCGTGCATGGACTTGGTCGAGCTTACGGGAAGATGGCGGGCGCGTTCACCAAACACAAGCTTGACAATAGTGGTTTCCGTCGCGTCATTCAGTCGCGTTCCTGTCCCATGGGCGTTGATATAGTCCACCTCCCCGGCATTCACCTGCGCCTCTTCCAGAGCCACGCGGATGGCGCGCGCCGGACCATCGACAGAAGGCTGGGTAATGTGGCCGGCGTCGGAAGTCATCCCAAAACCGCTGATCTCGGCCAGAATTTCCGCGCCACGCTGCCGCGCGCGTTCCATTTCCTCAAGCGCCAGCACCGCTGCTCCTTCACCAATGACCATTCCCTCGCGGTCCGCTGAAAATGGACGGCAGGCGCGCGCGGGATCCCCGTTTCCGCTGGCAAGCACCCTTACGGACTCCCAGGATCGCATCATGCCATAAGTGATCGGTGAGTCAGCTCCGCCGGCCAGTATGACGTCCGCCAGACCGAATTTAATTAGATGAAAAGCTTCCCCAATTGCGTGGCCTGACGAAGAGCACGCCGTGGCCGTGCTGAAGGAGGGACCCTGCGCGTTGTATTCCATGCACACCTGCGAAACGGGCGCATTGTGCATGATCTTCGGAATAGTGAACGGATGCAGGCGGGTGGCTTGCTGGGCATAGAGTCTGAGATACCCGTGGTCGAGCCCTTGCGCTCCACCCATGCCGGAGCCAATGACCACTCCGAAGCGCGAGCGTTCTTCTTCCTTGATTTCCAGGCCGCTCGACTTCACCGCTTCCTTCGAAGCGAGCAGGGCGAACTGTGAGAAGCGGTCCAGAAGGTCGAGCCGCTTGGTTGGAAAATAATCCGCGGGATCATAATTCGGAACTTCCGCGGCGATCTGCACACTGAGCGCCGAGGGATCAAACTGCGTGATCCGCCGAACGCCAGAACGGGCATTGCAGAGATTGTCAAAGAAGGTCTTGGAGTCCTTCCCGGTGGATGCAAAGACCCCTAAACCTGTTATAACGACCCTTCGCACGAGAACTCCCACCCTTGACCCAAATTAGTTGCTGGTGGGTTGCGCTTCGCCCTTCGCCATCGCCACCAAGTCTGAAATATCCTTTCCTTCCAGCACCCGGCTGAGGCTATCCACCACCTGTCGGACGCTCTTCATGTTCTGGGCAACGTTGTCCGGGATGTCGATCTTGAACTCTTCTTCGAGGGCGAACAGAATATTCACGCCATCCAGAGAATCGATCCCGAGCTCCGCGAAGGTTGAGTCCGGCTTCACTTCACCCGGAGTCAAGTGTTGCTCGCGGGTAATTGTTTCAATCACCTTTTCCTCTACGTTCATCTGATCTCCTTTCGCCTTCCCCTCTGGCTCTGCTGGCCGCATCAAACCTCAGGGGGATGTTCGGACGGGTTTTTCCCGAGCCAGCCCTGCTACGACCTCCAGCAATTCAGAAATCTGGAAGGGCTTTTCGACGAGAGCATCGACACCTAAGTCGAGCGCCAGTCTCCGCTCGATGCTGCTCATAAATGAAGACATCAGAATGATTTCATGCCCAGAATTCCGGCGTCGCAAATCTTCAAGCAATTCCAGCCCGTTCTCGTTTGGCATGCGAAGATCAGCAATGATGATGCGATATCCCTCATCCTGACTCAGCAGTTGTCGGGCAGCCTTCGTGCTTTCAACCACACCCACCGAGTAGCCGTTCGTCGTGAGGACTTCCGAAAGCAATTCGCGGCTTTCCCTGTCGTCGTCTACCACCAAAACTTTTGTCACACTCTCGCTCGCTCTCATTACTTGGTATGCATACCTTTCACAAGCACTTTTTAGTCCAATCATGAGAATCTTCTTAATTTTGTTGCGTCACAATGAGTTATGGTGAAGCACGGCGTCTCACAATACATTGCCCCTTGGTAAGCGATATGGAAAGTGGGGCAAATAGCCACATATTACACGTTGGATTATTGGAATCTGTACCCGGCGTGCCCAACAAGCATTTGAACCCTTTACCTGGATTCCCGCTTGCGCGGGAATGATTTCCACTAAGCTCCCATATCTTGCAGGTCCG
>JASHTR010000427.1 GCA_030040455.1 Terriglobia bacterium
TTCGGAAAGCATCGCCACGATAGCTTCAAAATCTTCTCGCGGAAGCTCACGATAGGGATCGGCGCGCCGGACCAGTTGAAATAGGTCGTCTTCTTCCCAATCTTCGACGGCGCAGAGGGCGATGATTTGCTGCGCGAGGATGTCCAGAGGTGCTTGGGGGATGGCGATGCGGTCGAGCTCGCCCTCGTGGAGAGCCCGGATGAGGGCGGCGCACTCGATAAGCTCATCGCGGGTGGTGACGAAAAATCGTCCTTTGGGCACCGCCCCGCGCCAGTGGCCCGAGCGACCCACCCTTTGGAGCGCCGTTGCAATGGAGCGCGGCGACCCAATGTGGCACACCAGCTCGACCACCCCGATATCAATGCCGAGCTCCAGTGACGCGGTTGCGACGAGCGCGCGCACCTGCCCTTCTTTGAGTTTCTTCTCGGCGGCCAGCCGTAGTTTGCGGGAAAGGCTTCCGTGATGGGCGGCAACGGCTTCTTCGCCCAGAATCTCACCTAAATGGTGCGTCACCCGCTCGGCCAGCCGCCGCGTGTTGACGAACACCAGCGTGGAGCGGTGCTCGGAGGCGAGTTCGGCAATGCGTTTATAAATACCTTCCCACAGCGTGTTCGAAGCCACGGGCCCCAACTCGCCTTCGGGGACTTCCACCGCAAGGTCGAGCCGGCGGCGGGAAGGAACTTGAATGATGACCGGCAAGGCACGGCCGCTGCCGGATAGGAAGCGCGCAATCACCTCAATCGGCTTTTGCGTTGCTGAAAGTCCAATGCGAATTACGGGCTGGCCGGCGAGGGCTTCGAGGCGCTCCAGGGAAAGCGCCAGATGGGCGCCTCGCTTGTCATCGGCGACGGCATGGATTTCATCAACGATCACGGTTTCAACACTTCTCAGGATTTCCCGGCTTTTTCGTGCCGTCAGAAGAATAAAGAGCGATTCCGGCGTCGTCACCAGAATGTGCGGCGGACGCGCCAGCATAGCGCGGCGTTCGGACATGAGCGTATCGCCCGTCCGCACCGCCGCGCGGATTTCCGGCATCAGGTATCCACGCTGTCCCGCAAGCTCGAAAATCTCTCCGAGAGGGATTTCAAGGTTCTTTTGGACGTCGTTGCCCAGCGCTTTAAGCGGCGACACGTAAAGGATCTTGGTTCGGTCCGCGAGCGCTCCCGTCACTGCCTTTCGAACCAGGCGATCGATCGCGGCAAGGAATGCGGCGAGCGTTTTCCCCGAGCCGGTGGGGGCTGCGATCAGGGTGGTGCGGCCTGCCGCGATGTGAGGCCAGCCTTGTTCTTGCGGCTCGGTGGGAGTTGAGAAC
Organism: Terriglobia bacterium; assembly: GCA_030040455.1. GTDB lineage: Bacteria > Acidobacteriota > Terriglobia > UBA7540 > UBA7540 > RH2-MAG17b. Next base: position 1,313 of record JASHTR010000427.1, read on the forward strand.
CGTCCCGTGAACCATTCCCGGACGAGCGGATGCGCCCAAGCGAGCGCATCCGCAGCCGGCTTCATGGCGGCAGATAAAGACGGAACGCTCATAGGGCTATTCTAATCAACGACAGGGACAAGTGAAAAGTGGCGAGAAATAGCAGCTAGAGCCCCGGAAGTAGTTCTTTGCTTGTCACTCGTCACCTGTCACCGTTTTTCACCTCCGAATTAACACATCTCGATGTGATATAATTTGCTCGGAAATGACCAAAGCCCCAACCAAGGAATCGCGGCCCAAGCCGACGGCGCTGGTGCGGCAGCTTGCCGAGTTTCGTTATGAGCTGCGGAGATTTCTCCGCTTCAGTGAGAAAGTAGCGCGCGCGGCAGGCATTACTCCTCAACAGCATCAGTTGCTGCTGGGCGTGGCCGGGCATACGGGGCGCGGCTGGGCGACGATTTCCGAGCTCGCGGAATTTCTTCAAGAGCGCCATAACGCGGTGGTGGGGCTGGTCGACCGTGCTTACCGCCGAGGCCTGGTGAGGAAGGAAGAGATCGCAAAGGATCATCGCTTCGTGCGCGTGGAGCTCACGAAGGAGGGAAGGAGGATTCTGAGCGGGCTGGCAACCCTCCACCGCAAGGAGTTGGAGCGGTTTGAGGCGCGCACGGCGCTGCTGGGGCCACGCCGGAGCATGGGCGCGCGAGGGAATCGATGAAATCGAAGATACTCCACCATCCGCTGGTGCGAAAATATACGGCGCTCGTCCACGAGGACCTTTCCGCTACCTACTCGCGAGACATACACAAATGGCTCCTGGTGGCTCCTATTATTGGAGTCGTCACGGGGCTGGTGATTACGCTCATTGCCAAGATCATCCTTTTCTGGCTATGGCCGCCGCTCCTCGCTGATTATCTGAGCCATCCTCTGGCCATTATTCCCGTCGTGGTGGCAGGGTTTGTGATTGCCGGTCTCATCATGCAGTATATGACGCCCGACCCGGATGAGCATTCGACCGAGGAGATTATTCGCTCTTACCACGAGCACCAGGGCGATGTCCAGATGCGGCCTTTCATCCCGAAGCTGCTGGCAGCCATCACCACGGTAGGTTTTGGCGGGAGCGCTGCCCTTGAAGGACCCAGCATTTATGCCGGTGGCGCGCTCGGCTCCTGGCTGTGGGCCAGGCTGCGGAGTTTTCACCTTGAACCGCGCGACCGCCGCATCCTGCTGATCACGGGCGCCGCTGCGGGCATGTCCGCAGTCTTTCGAGCTCCATTGACGGGCATCATCTTTGCCA
>JASHTR010000428.1 GCA_030040455.1 Terriglobia bacterium
GTCGCGCGGCCGATCCTCACGAACCCAAAGAGTATCCTGCACCGGCTCGTCGGCACATTCAATTGCAAGGACGGTTGCCAGCTCGTCGGGAGCCCTGGACGGCAGGCCCGTGAACTTCGCCTGAAACTCGCTTTGCTCCACTTTCACGTTCTGCCCGGTGGTGAGAATCCTCGCGGAGTTCACCTTGGTCCTCAGCCCTCCAATGGCAACATCATCACCCGGCCAGAAATAGATGTGCATGTAAAGAGTATTTCCCTTGCGCGTGAACCCTGCATAGGTCGAGGTCGTCACCCGGCAGATCTCCGAGCCGTAAATTGCCTCACCGTGCTTTTCCATCCACTTCCCGACTGCGGTGAGGATGCGCACGGAAGGCTCAGGGATCGAGCCGTCCCCCATCGGCCCGATATTCAGGAGGTAGTTGCCGCCACCCTGCGAGCAATAGACAAGGTCGCGCACCACCGTTTTGGGGCTTTTCCAGTCATCGTCGCCTTTATTAAAACCCCAACTGTCGTTCATGGTCATACAGGTTTCCCAGCCGCGGTCGTCTCCTTCTTTCAGCGGTCCCCCAACGTGCTGTTCGGGCGTAGAAAAATCACCGGGCAGCTCGTTACGGTTGTTGACAATGATCTCCGGCTGCAGGTCAAACACCATCTGGTTCATCTTGTGGGACTGCCAGCCGTCAGAGCCCGGCCCCAGAGGCGGCCACGCTACGTCGTACCACAAAATGTCCATTTTTCCGTAACGGCTCATCAGATCGCGGACGAGACCGTGCGTATAGGTAACGAAGCGACGGCGCGCCGCCTCATCGTGCCAGCATTTCGCTCCGTCCGGATGGTGCCAATCCATCAGAGAGTAATAGAAACCCACGCGCAGGCCCTCGCCCCGCACGGCTTCCACGTACTCTTTCACCAGGTCGCGTCCTGGCGCGGTCTTGGGCGCGCAATAGTTCGTCAAATTCGTGGCGAAATTACAGAAACCCTCGTGGTGCTTGGCGGTCATCACCATGTACTTCATTCCGGCCTGCTTTGCAAGCTTCGCCCATGCTTTGGCAAATCCGGGCTGGGGTTTGAACCGCTGGTCAAGCTTCATGTATTCGAGCACGGGAATGCCTTCTTCCTCCATCGCCCACTCGTGCCGCCCGAGCACGCTATAAAGGCCGAAATGAATGAACATGCCAAACCTTGCCTCGTGCCACCACGCCATCCGCTCGGCACGGTTAGGCGGCGTGTTAAAACCTGCTTCAGCGGAGGTGGGCTGGGTTTTCTGCACAGGCTGCGCGGCTGGCTTGCAGGCAAAGTTTATTCCTCCAGCTCCCAATGCTGCGGCCCCTGCTCCCATCCATTTGAAGTATTCGCGCCTGGTGATTTCTTTCATACCCTGTATCCTCCTGTTTGCCTTATTTTGCCACCACCCGCAGTTTTCCCGCGTCGTGGGTGCACGAATTCTATCACACGGGGTCGTTTGGGTGCTCGCCAGGAAGCCACGACCCGCTATAATTGTCTAAGGGGCTGATGGGAGGGGTTGAAGGGCTATCGTCTGCATCGTCCTGCTTACGGACCGGTCGGCGATGGGTGTTCCACTTTCGAACCACGGCCACTCACCCGCCGCCTCGCGTCGCGCTTCCCGCATGTCGGGAAAGGGCAAGAGGGAGGGGCGTGTTCCATCCCGGTTGGAACAGTTATTACCTGACGCAAGCTTATAGGACTCCAGACCATTCAATGTCAAAAAAGTCGCCATCCGAAATGTTCGAAGACCTCTGGGAGCCGGAGACCGTGTTTGTTCGTCCCACTTTCGCCGGCCGACCGCTATTTACGCTCAAGTATAGAGCAGTAACGCTGAAGACCCCTTTTACACATTTGAGCGACAACGTCGACGATGCAGCCCCTCGGTTGAAGAGATTCCCCGACAGAGCGGAAGTGGCCGTGGTCTCTGCGCAACCCGTGGCTTCCCAGCCCAAGCGCTTAGTTTTTCAACCTCACTGGATCCGCTCGACCAGCTCCGTATTAAACCGATATTATGTCGACCTTGGAAGCTCCTTTCCCGATTATTTGAAAAAGTTCAACGCCAAAGAACGGTACAATCTTCTGAGTCGCGTCAAGAAATTCAAGGAGCTTTCCGGGGGGGAAATCCGGTGGCAGGAATACTGGACCGTAGATCAAATGGAGCAATTCTATGACCTTGCAGCAAAGGTTTCCAAGAAGTCATGGCATGAAACGGGCGGTGGCCCCGGGTTCGCGAAGACCATTCCCAGGGAATTAGTCCTAGCACTTGTCAAAGAGGGAAGAGCACGGGGTTATGTGCTGTTCCACCAAGGGCTGCCTGTAGCCCACATTTACTGCCGTGCTTTTAATGACGAAATCCTGGTCCACACCTATACCTCCTATGATGAAGGTTACCGGCGTTACGCCCCCGGCATGGTGCTGAACTACTTGATGTTGGAAAGTTTGTTTGTGGAGGCAAAATACAGATATCTTGATTTCGGCCTCGGCATCCTATCCTATAAAGCTTTCTTTGCAACCCACTCGAAGCCTTGCGTTGAGGTGCTGTATTTCAGGCGGAATCTAAAAAACTCCGTTCTCCTCACCACACAGGCCTTGCTGTCCAGT
>JASHTR010000429.1 GCA_030040455.1 Terriglobia bacterium
TACGGTGACGCTGGTGATTGGAGCGAAAGACGCGGAGCACGCGAACGGCGCGGTGATCGCCGAAATGATTCGGGAGAAACTCCATTACGGCCGGCGCAACGCGGCCACGGGGAAATAGAGGCCCTCGACTTTTCGTTGCCACCAATTGCCGGAAGCCCTTCGTTCGGCAAAGTCCGTAAACCGGTAGTCGAAGGCGAGCGCTCGCACATAGCGCGGCGGCGCCTCCGGAAAGGGATTTTTGCCAAGCAGTTTGAGAACCGGTGGCGATCCTTCGAGCAGCCGCACCATCAGGTTCACAAACCAAGGATTCTGTCGATAATTCCCCAGCGCAGCAAACCACATTTGCCAATCGAGCCGAGGCTGATAAGGTGCCACCCACCCCGGAGCTTTGCTGAGGTTTCCTGGCTTGTACTTGAAGGAATAATCGCTCCAATGAATACCATCCTCACTGCCCTGGATGATGATTTCCATTCGTGAAGTTGTCATCACGGCAAAAAGTCCGTAGCTGCTGACGATATGGAAAGGCTCCAGCCAGTCTGTGGCTTCAAGCGCAGGTACGGGAACTGAACGTGGCCCGAAGAGGGTCACCATCACCAGCACACCGCTTCCAAACAAAATCACCGCCGCCAACACAAGAAGAGCCGCGCGCCGGCCCGTGGGCCGAACCGCTTTCACAATCGGCGGAAGCACTCGCCGGATAAGCCCTGCCGGCAGGGCGCGGCGGAGGAGCTGATCGTCGAGCAAAAGAACGCACAAGCTCACGGCGAGCAGGTTAAAGAAAGCATAATTCCCGGTGAGAGCGATCAGAATCTGGAAAAAAACCAGCAGCGCGCAGCCCAGAAAACGGACCCGGCGAGGAGTGAATATGAGAAAAGGCACTCCGATCTCCAGGATGAAAACCCCGTCCGCGGAACACTTTTGGAACCATGCTGGCAACTGGGAGGCGTACCAAGCTAGTGGCGTTGGCAGCGGTTGCGTGTGGTAATGATATTCGAGCGCCGTCAGATTGCGCCACGTCGGATCGTGACTCAGGAGCTTAACGCAGCCGGAAAGGAACATGAGCCGGAAGAGAAGCCAGCGCAGAAGCCAGATGACAACTTTGGAAGGGGGCCGCGCGGCGAGGTCGCTCCGGGGCCTTTTCCAATGGCTTTCGAGGCCGCTCCAGGGCACAAGAAAAATGGCGAGACATCCTGCCTCCAACAGCAGGATGTCCCACTGGAAGGCCATGAAATCCTGCCCTGCCGTGACAAGTGAAAGATAGAAAACCCAGAGGAGCAGCACCACCGGTCCTGGAGCAATCCCCAGAATCAGAAGGATAGAAAGGAAAGTTCCACTTCCGGCAAGGAATTTCAGAAATCCGTCGCTGGCATTCAGCCAAGCCAGGGTGGGAAAAAGCCGGTAGCGCTCCGGCCCGAGGTTTTGCGCGACGGACGCCAGAACGTTATGAATGGGCAAAATGCCATGGGCGCCGGCGAGTCCTGTGATTTGAGGCAGAAGAGATGCGAAGGCAGCGAGATAAACAATGCCAAGCAGCCGAAGGAAAATCCAGCGCGTCAGGAAATGAGAAGGGGGGTCGAGCTTCCGGCCCCAAACCAGGTGCTGGATACGGTCAAAGAACGGGCGATGCCAAGCCACAAACCTGTACGTCCGCTCGCTTGCCGGCGCGAAGCCCGGAAGATAGTTATAAACCCACAGCAGCCATCCGCAGCCGTGAACGTAAGAAAGCACCTGAAAAACAGCCTTGGCGGCGCTGGTCACCCCGCCGGAAGGCTGAATGAGCTGGACGGATCGTTGAAATTGCTCGAGGGGGATTTCGGGAAAGTTGCCGGCAACTTCCTGGAAAGGAGCGTAATCGATTTGATCCTTCGTCAGCTTCTGCCAATAATCGACCCAAAACCGGCAGAAGCCGCAGTCACCGTCGTAAACCAGGAGGGGCTTGGCATCTCTCATTGTCCCTGACGGCCAGCGGGGTTCAGGAGGCGACTTTTTCTTCAGCCACGTTCCACACCGTCTTCAGGCCGCGCTTCAAGGCGATATTGCCGATCCAGGAGGCGCGCGCGGCTTCAAACCCCACTTCGATATTAGCGTTGGGAGACTTCCGACTCTTCATGCAATCCAAAAAATTCCGGACATGATCGATCGTGCCGTCACCCTCGGAACGCACGTAGATTTCCGGCTTTGGATAGAATTTTCCAGGCTGGTTCGGAACGTCCTGAGGATAAACAGCGAGATGGGCGCGGTCAATCTTCAACGTAGCCTTGGTGCCGCGGAATTCAATTCCTCCATCGTCAATGCCATTATTGAGCGCGCCGGTATAAGTCACCATAAAATTGCCAGGATATTCGTAAGCCGCCGTGATGGTATCCGGGCATTGCCACTTCATAAGATAGAGATCGCCCGTTGTAGTGGCCGTCATTGGGGCGGGTTGGTTCATGTACCATTGGATGACGTCGATCCAGTGAGTGAGAAGATCGGTAAGGATGCCACCGCCGAAATCCCAAAAGAAGCGCCAATGATTGTATTTCTCTTCCGTAAAGGGCTGGTCCGGAGCATCGCCCAACCACATTTTCCAGTACAATTGCGCAGTGTTAATAGGATGCTTCACCGTCCAGCCGGCGTTTGCCAGGTAGTCCTGATACCAGTAGGTGTGAACGAAGGTGACGTCGCCGAGGATTCCATCGTCCACAAGCTGTTTGCCTAAAATCCAGTGCGGCCAGCTTCGCTGCTGCGTTCCGGTTTGCACCACGCGGCCGGACGCTTTCACCGCCGCGACCTCCTCAACGCCTTCCGGGATGGAATGCATAATCGGTTTCTCGCAATACGCATCCTTGCCGGCATGGACTGTATCCAAGAGCACCTGCTTGTGCCAATGATCGGGCGTTGCGATCAGCACGGCGTCCACATCCTGACGGTCGAGCACTTGATGATAATCCAGATAGGTCTGCGCCTGCGACCCGGCAATTTTCTGCGCCCGGAGACGGTGTGGCTCGTAAACGTCGCACACGGCGACAACTTCGACTTCGGGATTACCCATAAAGGTTCGCATGTCCGAGGTCCCTCGGCCTCCGCAGCCGACTACCCCCAGGCGAACGCGGTCATTCGCGCCCAGCACGCGCGCTGGCGCCAAGCCTCCCAGCGCGGCAAGGCTTGCTCCGGCTGCCATGGTTCCACTCAGAAAACCCCGCCGCGTAAGCTGGCTTTTCTGCTTTTCCATTTCACCATTCTCCTCCTCACGAGACTGTTGCTGGCCTATCGCGCGCTTTGCTGACCGACCAGAATGCGCATCATACCCCAAATCCAACGAAATAGTTAAAGGATTTTGCGGCGTGTCCTTAATTCCTCAGAAGCTGAAAAGCATTAAAGGCCTCTCGCCAAGACGCCAAGAAACCCAAGTTGAACCCCCCTGAGTTTCTTTGCATACCTTTACGGTTTTGCGCCTTGCATGGGGCTCTTTGCTCGTCAATGAATTTCTCTGCACCTTCTCAGGCATTATGGCAGGCTCGGCAGAATCCTCTATAGAACCGGCACCGAGCATGATATATTGACGGGCAGATTTCTGGACAAAGGAGGATAGCGAATGGCTTCAAGTTCACGTCGCGAGTTGCTCCGTGGTGCGATGGCGGGGTTGACGGCGGGCACCTTTCTGAGCGCGTGTTCAGGTCCGGCGGCGCGCCGGCCTTCCGCCGGCCAAGGTGAAACGCCTGCCGAGGGTCAGGAAAGCATTTCGCCTTATCATAAGGCTCCCGTCACATTTTTCGTTCACCGTCTCGGAACCGATCACTCGGAAGGCTGCGCCATTATGGATATGAACGGCGACGGGCGGCCCGATATTACGAGCGGTGTTTATTGGTATGAAAACCCAGGCCCTGCGGGTGGTGAGTGGAAGATGCACAAGTTTCGCCAGATCGCCCCGAACGTTCACGGCATTTCCACCGGGAACAAACCTTTTTGGACGGAGTTCGTCGCGGACAATGGCGAGTTCCCGATCGATGTCAACCACGACGGAGCGTTGGACCTGGTGACTTCGTCCTGGCAGAACGACGGCATCTGGTGGTTTGAAAATCCTAAAAAGCAGGGTGTATTGTGGAAACCGCATTTCATCTGCCACTCAAAGGAGACGGAGGGCTGGGCGCATGCGGACATCAACGGCGATGGCGTCCCGGACCTTATCGCCGCCCATTACGGCCGGGGTGGGCTCATCTGGATCAACTTTGCAGGTCCTGAGCCCGTCGTGCACGATGTCGGGGGGCGCGAATACGATGGCCACGGCGTTGGCATTGGCGATCTCAACGGCGACGGCAAGGCGGACATTCTGACCCCTTACGGCTGGCTCCAAGGCGTCGACGCTGACCACGACCAATGGATCTGGCACCCGGAATGGGCGCTGGGCGAGACGGGGTTTCCAATTATCGTCTACGACGTAAACAACGACGGCAAAATGGACGTCATTTACGGCCACGGCCATGACTACGGTCTCTATTGGCTGGAGCAGACTACAGCGAATGGCAAGCGCGCGTGGCGCCAGCACCTGATTGATGACTCATTCTCCCAGTGCCATGCGCTGAATCTCGCGGATATCGACGCGGACGGCGAGCCCGAGTTGATTTGTGGCAAGCGCTATCGTGGCCACAACGGTCGTGATCCCGGCGGCTACGATCCGCTGTGCGTCTACTATTACAAGATCCATCGCGATAAGGCTGACTTCACGCGCTACACCATCAGTTATAACGGCACGGCGGAGGTAGGCACCCAGATTCTGGTGGATGACATCGACGGAGACGGGGACCAGGATATCATCGTGGCGGGGAAGACCGGCGTTCACTGGCTCGAAAATCTGCGCGTCAACCAGCGCTCACGCGAAGCGCGCGAAAAAGAGTTGCTGCTGAACACCCAATGGCCTTTCCCCGGTGAAGACGATCCATAGAGATTGTGGATTCCCGCTTACCCGGGGAATGGCGTATGGTGCGTGCGTTGCGAGTGTCGCCAAGCGACATAAACGGCGGCTAACTCAGGAAGCCGCAAAAGCGCTCAGGTGGAATGCTGAAACCCGGAAAGATGCCGTAAGGTTTTGGCGTGCCGAGATGAAGCGTGACCACTTCCGCAAAGACATCGCGGAAATCAGTGGTGCGGGCAAGGTCGCGGTCCTGCTGCATATGTCTTCCGCGCGCGCGGGGACATTGCCGTTGCTTCTCTCAGAAGAAGGGACGCGTAAAGGCCGAGCGCAGCTTGCGGTCGCGCTTCAGCCGCTCTTTGAGAACGGAGAACGCTTCCTCGGGAGCATCTGCAAATTGAATCAGTTTCAAGTCAGCGTCGTTAATTGTTCCTGAGTCTCGCATGAATTCAAAGTTTACAGCGCGCTTCCAGTATTCTGAGCCATAGAGCAGAATCACCGATCGGTGTCCCATCTTGCCCGTCTGAACCAGGGTGAGAAATTCCCACAACTCATCCATGGTGCCGAAGCCACCCGGAAACACGATCAGGGCTTTGGCCGGTTGAGCAAACCAGAGCTTGCGCATGAAAAAATAGTGGAACATGAAGCTGAGCTCAGGCGTGATATAAGCGTTGGGCGCCTGCTCCATCGGCAGCATAATGTTCAGGCCGACGGATTTTCCCCCGGCTTCGGCAGCGCCTCGATTGGCGGCTTCCATGATACCCGGCCCGCCGCCTGAGCAAACCACCAGAAAGCCGCTGCCGCGGTTGAGTTCCTTTGACCATTGAGTAATGAGAGCGGCCAGCTCGCGGGCTTCTTCATAA
>JASHTR010000430.1 GCA_030040455.1 Terriglobia bacterium
AATTGCACCCACATTTAGGATGCATTATAGTATACATCTCTAATGGATCCTCACCCTGTCATAGTACGAAACGAATTCCTGTAATGTTATTGTTCTCAAACCTTCCTCCTGGAGGTTCTTTTGAAGCAAGCGATCGTAGGGTGCAAGATTCTTTTCGTCTCCCTACTGGCGACTGTTGCGTGCGCTTCCGGCACATTCGGTGGAACATTCTCCGGCCAAGGCTATGAAACGATTCGATTCCGGCCGCGAAATCTGGGTGGCATGGTCGTGGCTTTCAACATCATCCTCCCTCACGGTTATGCAGGCTCCGACAAGAGATATCCGGTCCTCTATCTTCTGCATGGGGTTGATGGCGGGGAGAATCGATATATGGAATGGGTAACCCACACCCACGTTGTGCGAGATGCCGCCCCATACGATGAGATTATTGTTATGCCTGAGGCGGACCGGAGCTGGTACACCAACAGCCGCACGAACTCTAAGTTGGCCTGGGAAGACTACCTGGTGCTCGATTTAATCCCTTATGTCGACAGTCATTACCGAACCGTTCCCTCTAGAAGCGGTCGAGCCATAGCCGGCATGTCGATGGGGGGCTACGGAGCAATGAAGCTCGCGCTCAAGCACCCTCAGCTATTTTCTGCAGTTGCGAGCCTGAGTGGCGCTTTGAACCATGCACATAGGAGTGATGGTGAACCTCTCCCCCCCTTTTGGTCCTTTTCTAATGACGTCTTTGAGCTCGCCAAAACGCTCAGCCCTCAACATTCTCTCCAAATTTATGTTTCGGTAGGAGAAGAAGATCCCTTCCTTCAAGTGAATCGGCAGTTTGTCGCACTGCTCTCCCAACTGAAAGTCCCGTACCTTTACCGAGAATTTCCTGGAGGGCATGTATACACCGTGTGGGACAAAGAGCTGCCGGTCGTTCTCGCGATCCAGGCTGCAGTGATCGGCAGCAAACGAGCGGATGCACCGGAAGTCAGAAAAGGACTCTGTAGATCAGCCCAGCCATAAGATCAGAGGAAAAACGCTTCCGGCCTACCGTTTGGGTACTCAATCTTCATCATCCTGTAATCCGGCCTTAACACAATAGCGCCAGCATCAAGAGCGTTACAACATTTTTGTAGCGTGGCGTTCAGAGAGTAGTCACGGTTAACTCCCAGTTTGATCCCGCCGGGGGGAACGTGGGTTTGTCCCCTCCGGCCATAAGGAGATAATATGCCTCGAATAGGTCGTGGGCTGGTCACATGCGCGATTTTGGCTATCGGCTGTCTCGCAATTCCCCCTATTGCCGCGAGTCAAAGCTCGACGGCTCAGCCAGCCATCACAACGCCTGAAGCCCCGTCAAAGGGATCGGCTTCCGTGGAACCCCGTCCCGATGAAATCAAGCTCCTGGAGAAACAACTTCAGCTCCAACAGGAGCAGATCCGGCAGCTTCGCTCGGTGCTGCTCGAACAGCAGCAATTGCTAAAACGGTTGACTGCCCGGGATTCCGAGCCGGGCAATGTGCAATCTTCTGCCAAACCTTCCGCCACGAAAGCTTCAACGCCTCAAGGCCAGGCGACCGCAAGCGCTTCGCAGGCGGTCAACCATCCGCTGGTTGCAACCACCGGGTTGCCGCCGGTCGTAACAGGTCCGACCGCGGGACCTTCCCCTTCGAATGTTGATTCCGGGGCTCAGGAGAGTCCCGCCCTGACGAATTCTCCCGTGACACCCATACCGCTCCGGATTGGCAACGCCACGCTCACACCCGTAGGCTTTGTTGATGCCACCGCTTTTTTTCGCACTCGGAATCTCGGCAGCGGCATTGGCGCCGCATTCGGCTCGCTTCCGTTTTCGGACACCGTCGCTGGCCGGCTCAGCGAAAATCGCTTGACGATTCAAAACTCGCGGATCGGCATGATGATGGATAGCCAGTTCGGCAAGAACAAGGTGCGGGGTTATCTTGAAACGGACTTCCTGGGCGCGCAACCCACGAACGCTTTTGTCACCAGCAACAGTGACAGCCTGCGCATGCGCCTTTACTGGGTTGACGTTCAACGCGGCAAGTTTGAGTTTCTGGGGGGCCAATCATGGAGCCTGATGACTCCGGGGCGGGTGGGGATCTCGCCAATGCCCTCCGACATCTTCTACTCCCAGGACATGGATACCAACTACCAGGTGGGTCTCACTTGGTCGCGCCAGCTTCAGTTTCGATTCACTTATCATGCCACTCCCAACGTAACAGCCGCCCTGTCACTCGAAAACGGGGATCAATATACCGGTACCGCCGTAACCTATCCTTCTGGCTTTAACACCGCGCAGGTGGATACCGGCGCGAGCACCAGTACCCCTAATTTGGCTCCGGACGTGATTGGAAAGCTTGCTTTTGACGGGCACGCAAAGGGCAAGTTGATGCACGTTGAATTTGCAGGCCTGCTTTCAACGTTCAAAGTTTACAACCCGACTTTGAATACGACCAACACGACCGCGGGTGGCGGGGGTTCCGCAAATTTTAACCTGGAGCTGGTCAGGAACTTTCACCTGATGGTCACGTCGTTTTATAGTGACGGCGGGGGACGCTATCTTTATGGTCTGGGACCGGACTTCATTGTGCGTCCCGACTATACAATCTCGCTGCAGCACGCCTATTCCGGCATCGGCGGCTTTGAGTACCAGATAACGCCCAAGACGATGTTGTACAGCTACTACGGCGGCGCCTACTTTGGCCGGAACTATAGTGTTATCCCTGCTTCAACGTCGGGTGGCGCGCCCACCTACGTCGGCTACGGATACCCCGGTTCGTCCAACGCCGCAAATAAGTCCATTCAGGAACCCACGTTCGGGATTATCCAGACGTTCTGGAAAAATCCTCATTTCGGAGCACTTCAGCTTATCACGCAGTATTCGTATTTAACGCGAGCTCCTTGGTACGTTGCTCCTGACACGCCCAAGAACGCTAATCTGAGCGAGGTCTACGTCGACCTTCGTTACGTGCTGCCGTGATTGCGTTCTCTTTCCGCCGTTGCATTGCAGGGCCCACTCTTGGCCCTGCGGCTGTTCAAAGGCTTTTAAAAGGAAATGTAAAAACCGCGGCGTTGAAGGACGAACGCTGCGCTACTCCAGCTTTTCGTAGCCCACGACTTCATCGCCGTAGCCCATGGAGCGCAGCAGCCTGCGGACGTCTTCCACCATTTCAGGCTTCCCGCAGACATATGCCTGAAGACCCTCTTTACGCGCAAGATGCTTCTGAATCTGTTCCTGAACGTGCCCCTGGAGTCCCGTCCAGCCCGGCCCGGGATGGCTGAGAGTGGGAACGAAATGGAAATTGGGATTCCTTCTTTTGAGGTCTTTAAATTCATCGATGTAAAGAATATCGGATTCTTCTCTCACCCCGAAGATCAACCACGTCTCCCGGGGTTTGTGGTTGCGGTCGAGGTCCTGGAGCATAGCCCGGATAGGGGCAATGCCGGTCCCCGTCGCGATAAAGGCAAGAAGGCGACCCAGCGGCCGGCGCAGCCGGAAGATGCCGTAAGGGCCGGTGAACTCAATCTGGTCGCCTGCGGTCAGGCCCAGGAGCCAGGCTGAAGCGTCGTTGGATGTGATGTTCATGCAAAGCTCGAAGCGATTATCGGCGCGGCTGGCGGTGGCAATGGAATAAGCACGCGCGTAATGCTTGCTGCCTTGCTGGATGTGGAGGGAGATAAACTGGCCGGAATGAAACTGAAATGCACCGCCGTTTGCCAGCTCGAACTCGAAATGCACGGCCCTGCGGTTTGCGCCCCATGTGCGGCGAAGCAAGGCATGGTGGAGCGTTGGCGTCAACGAGCGGTATCCCTCCCTGTGGAGCGAACACGGTCAAGAATGAGTGAGGGCATCAGCGGATGGCCTTCGAGTGACTCGCTCACGTTAATGGCCACGTCAGGATGCTTTTGTTGTTCGCGCGCGATGAGGCCCGGCAGGTCGCGCCGAAGATGAGCGCCCGTAGTCAAGAAATAGGGGACGACGATGAGGTGCTTAAGGCCCGCAAGTAATGCTTGCTCGACGGCAGCCGCCAGGTCCGGCTGAGCCATTTCAAGGAACGCGGCCCGCACGTAGGGCAAACCGC